>JAICEP010000159.1 GCA_025924095.1 Sorangium sp. | reverse complement strand
CTTCCCCGAGGCGGGCGAGGTCGAGGTCGGCGACGAGTTCGTCGCCGAGGGGCCGGACGGCGAGCCGGTCGCGCTCCGGGTTGTCGACATCCTCCCCGACGGCTTCCGGGTCGACACGAACCACCCCCTGGCCGGCCAGAAAGTGCGCTTTCAGGTCCAGGTCAGCGACGTGCGCGCCGCCAGCGAGGAAGAGATCGCAGAAGCCCAGACCGAGCTGGAAGAGCGCATCGAGGAGTCCGAGAGCGGGGGGTGCTGCGGTCACGACCATGACCATGACCATGAGCACGGCCACCCTCACGAGCACGGGGATGCAGACGTGCTCGTGACGCTCTCGAAGAAGTCGTCATAAGCCCACCGCGAACGGGTGGGTTGTTCGAGGAGATCACATCATGACCGTAGGTGAGAAGGGCAAGCTGACGGAGCTGCAGCTTGATCGTCGGGTGCGCGAGCGCCTCCTGGCGAGCGGGACGCTCAGCGCCGCGACCATCGAGGCGCACCTCGCGAGCTTGCCGGATCAAGAGGAGCAAACCGAGTCGATCATCGTCGATCAGCCGGCGCTCGGCGCGTCAGCGCACGGGTCGCGGGTCGAGCCTGAGCTCGACGACGAAGGGTCAGAGTGAGCGACGCGCACGATCAAGAGGAGCTCCCTCCGCTCGGGAGCTCCGCGGAGCTGCCGACGCTCGACTTCTCGACGTTCGTGCTGTCGATCATCGGCTCCGCGTACGTGCACCTCGGCGACGCGCCCAGCCCTGACGGGAGGGAAGAGCAGAACCTGGTCCTGGCGCATCAGGACATCGACCTGCTCTCCCTGCTCCAGGAGAAGACCAAGGGGAACCTCACGGGTGACGAGGAGCGCCTGATCGAGCAGGCGCTCTACGATCTGCGGATGCGCTACCTCGAGGTCTCGAAACGCTCGTGATCGCCGGCGCCAGGGCTCTTTCCTGGGTCCTCCTCGCCTGCCTGATCGCCGCGTGCAACAAGGCCTCCCCCGGCCACTCTTCCGGCGCGAGCAGCTCCGCCGTCCCCTCGGGCGCCGTGCCGGTGGCGACCCCACCGCCGCCTCCTCCCGCGCCGCCCCCTCCTTCCATCGTCCGCTCCGAGGGCATGCCCGGCTCCTTCGCGCCGCTCGCGCGCAGGGCCGATCCTGCGGTCGCCACGGTCAAGGCCCGGGTCGAGCGACAGCAGCACCCGGGCGGCCGTCGCCGCACGGTCGCCGAGGGGCTCGGGACGGCCTTCGTCTATGATCCCGAGGGCTTTCTGCTGACGAACAACCACGTCATCGAGGGCGCGACCGACATCCTCGTGAGCTTCGTCGACGGCCGCGACATCAAGGCGACCGTCGTCGGCCGCGACAAGCACACGGACGTCGCCGTGCTGAAGGTCGAGGATCAGGGGCTCCCGTCGCTCCCGCTGGGCGACTCGGACACGATGGAGGTCGGCGACTGGGTGGTCGCGATCGGCAACCCCTTCGGCCTCTCCCACACGGTCTCGGCGGGCATCCTCTCGGCCAAGGGTCGCACCCGGGACGACGTGAAGGGGCTCGATCCGAGCGGCTACTTCAATTTCCTCCAGACGGACGCGAGCATCAATCCGGGCAACTCCGGCGGCCCGCTCCTGAACCTCAAGGGCGAGGTGGTCGGCATCAACGCGGCCGTGCGCGCCAACGCGAACAACATCGGGTTCGCGATCCCGATCAACATGGTGCGGCAGCTCCTGCCGATGCTGCTGCGCGACGGGAAGATCCGGCGGAGCCAGGTCGGGGTGATCGTCGACGTGCTCAACTCGATCGAGGCGGGGCGGCTGAAGCGGCCCGATCGAAAGGGGGCGTGGGTGAAGACCGTGGTGCCGGGGGGGCCCGCGGACCGGGCTGGCATTGCGCCGGATGACGTGATCGTCGGCTTCGAGGGACAGCCGATTTCCGACCCGAACGAGCTTCGGTGGATGGCGAGCATCGCCGGCGTGAACAAGGTCGTTACGCTCCGCGTTGCCCGGCTCGAGCGGGTCTTCGATGTGCGCCTCACGCTTGGCGAGCTCCCCGAGCTCAACGAAGAGCCCGATGAGCCGTGAGCCGGGTGACCCCTGCCTTCTGCCCGGCACGCCCGCCGGCCGTGTGCCCGGCCAGGCCGTCTGCCGCGCGACGTTCCTTGTCCCCCAGCCTCCTCAGGTAAGCTGACCCCGTGGCCTCTGTACCTTCCTCCCCGGACGAGCTCGAGCCGGCCGCACCTCCCGGCCCTCCCGGCGATGCGCCGGGCGACATGGAAGGCGATCTCCCGTCCGCGGGGGGCGCACACCGCAGAGCGGAGCAGCTCCACGCGCGCCTGAATAGCGCTTCCGCCCGTGCGTCCAATCGCGAGGCACGACGGCGGGAAGCGGAGGAAGATCGTGAGCTCATCGAGCGGGCGCAGAAGGGGGACCAGGCGGCGTTCCGCTCGCTCGTGGAACGGCACCAGCGCAGGGCTTTCGCGATCGCGATGGGGCTCGTCCGCGACGAGAACGACGCGCGCGAGCTGGTGCAGGAAGCCTTCCTCCGCGTCTACAAGGGGCTCGGCTCCTTTCAGGGCGGCTCCTCGTTTTTTACCTGGCTCTACCGGATCGTCACGAACCTGGCGATCGATCTCATGCGGAAGCCAGGGCGCCGCGACGTCGAGCTTCAGGAAAACCAGGCAGCCGACGAGCAGTCCGATTTCCCGCTTGTCGCTCGGATCGACGGCGCCGACCCCCTCAACGTCGTCCGGCGCCGGGAAATCGCCGGGCGCATCCAGGCCGCGCTCGACGCGCTGCCCCCTTACCACCGAGGCGTGATCCTGATGCGGGAGGTCGAGGGGATGTCCTACGAGGAGATGGCGCAGGCGATGGAGGTCTCGAAAGGGACGATCATGAGCCGCCTGTTCCACGCCCGTCAGAAGCTTCAGCGCGCCCTTGCTGACTGCTACGCGGAGGAAGAGGGCAAGGCCGCCGCAGAGGACCCGGAGGAGATCGCGTGAGTACCGCCAACAGCAGCAAGGCGAATCACGGGGACGCGAGCTCCCCGCCGACGGATCTGGAGCTGATGCTCTATGTCGACGGTGAGCTCGACGAGGCTCGCCACCGGCAGGTGGAGGATTACCTGCTCCATGACCCGCGCTGCCGAGCGAAGGTCGCAGGGCTCGTCACCGCAGCCGACATGATCCGGGACAGCGCGCTCGCCGCCAGCGCGGCTGACGGCATCGCCGACGGGGTCATGGCGAAGATCCTCGAAGAGAAGGGGGGGACCACGAAGGCCAGCGGAGGCGCTGTCGTGCAGCCGCTCGCGGCGTCGCCGTCGGGCGATGCGCCCCGCGCGCGGACGCGGCTCCAGGGGTCGCCGGCCAACGACAACGCGCGCGGGATCTTCGCGCTGACGGCGCTCGCCGTGGCGGCGGCCGCCGCGATGATGGTCTGGGGCCGGACGGGCGCGGAGGCGCCCAGCGCGGAGCTGACGGCGCCGGCACCCTCCGCGGTGCTCGCCCCCCCGGCAGCGGCGCCGGCGCACGAGCCCGCCGCCGTGCCGAGCGCCGAGGGCGAGATCATCGAGCCCGGCGTCGAGGTCGCCGCGGTCGACTTCGGGGCGCGCATGGGCACCATCTTCTACGTTCCGCGGGAGGCCGCGGCTTCAGGCCCGACGACCACGGTGGTTTGGCTCTCCGATGACGGTCCGGGAGGACAGTGATGAGATTTCTTGCGAGTGCGATCACCGCGATGATGGTCCTGGCGCTCGGCGCGAGCCCTTCCCCCGCCGTCGCGCAAGAGAAGGCGCCGGCCCCTGCTCCGGCGGCGCCCGCCGACGCCGCGATCACGTCCGAGGTCGTGGTCCTCCATGCGACGAACGACGGGACCGGCATCGATCCGAAGATCGGCAAGATGCCCGAGCTCGGGAAGCCGCCGTTCTCCGCGTACAACAGCTACAAGCTGCTCGATCGGCTGAAAATCAGCCTGCGGAAGGGCACGCCGACCACCACGAAGCTGCCGAACGGCAGCGTCCTCATGGTGTCGCTGAAGGACGTGGTGGCCGCGAAGAAGCAGGACGAGCCGAAGCGCTTCGTCGTCAGCGCGAGCATCCAGAAGCCAGGCGGCAACACGTTCCTGCCCCTGCTGGAGGTGAACGCCAAGGCCGGCGAGAGCTTCTTCGTGGCGGGTCAGCAGCACATGGGCGGCGTGCTCGTGCTCGGCATCAAGGTCGCGCCCTGAGCCGAGAGCGCTCGGCGCCCGCTCAGCGGCGCGCCGAGGAGGGCAGCGCGACGGGCAGGTCGAGATGGAAGACCGTCCCGCGCGGGGCGCACGCTTCCGCGCGGATGCTGCCGCCGTGCGAGGCGATGATGTTCCTGACGATGCTCAGGCCGAGCCCCGTGCCGGTCCCGTCGGTCTTTGTCGTGAAGAAGGGGTCGAAGATCCTCGGCAGGTGCGCGGTGTCGATCCCGTGCCCGTCGTCCCGGATGCTCACCGTGATGTAGCCGTCCTCCGGCGACATCGCGGTGGCGATGCCGAGGCAGCCGCCGTGCTCGTGCATCGCGTGCGCGGCGTTCGTGAACAGGTTCACGAACACCTGCGTCAGCGGATCGATGACGCCCCGCACGGGAGGTATCTCGCTGAAGCGCCGGTCGACGGTGACGCCCGTCTGGTCGAGGAGGTGCTCGCAGAAGACGAGCGCGCGCTCGATGATGTCGTGGAGGGAGACGGCGCCCGGCTTCTCCGTGGACGGCCGCGCGTAGGCGATCAGATCGCGCGAGAAGCGGCGGATGCGATCCGCCGCCTCGTTGATCCGCGCGAGCCGCTCGAGGTCCGAGGGGTCGAAGCCGCTGCGCTCGCCCTTGCGGCGCAGGTACTCGGAGTAGGCGAGGATCGAGGTGAGCGGGTTGTTGAGCTCGTGCACCACGCCGGCGGCCATCTTGCCGAGGGAGGCCAGCTTCTCGGCCTGGATGACCTGCGCGCGCAGCGACTCGTGCGCACGCGCCTCGCGGAGCGACGCGCCCAGGGTGAGCACGAGCCGGTCGACAAGCGCCTGGATCGGCGCGCTGTCGAGGTACCCGGCGTCGTCGGCCGCGATGTGCATCGTCGAGCGACCTTCGGGCTCGATGGATACGACGCGCTCGAAGGCGAACTCCGGGAGGAGCCGCGCCGGATCGCGGCCGTCGTCGCGGCGGGCGCGCGGCGACACCCGGACGGCGACCTGCGCGCCCGTCGCTCCCGGGATGTACACGCCGAGCCCGCAGCCCGGGAGCACCTTCGCGGCTGCGCCGAGCAGCGCCGAGGCGCGCTGCTCGATGGAGGCCGATGGATCCAGCTCGCTCGACGCGATCAGCAGGCTGTCTATCCACTCGAGCGGGATGTCCCGGGTGAGGGGCTTCCGGAGCGTGACGGGAGCGTCAGACAACGGCTGCTTCCCCCGGCGCTCCGCGCTCCTTCCGCTCACCCGATCACCCTGTTCGGGTCGTCGCCGCTCGACCGGTCAAGATCGATGATCTTCGCGGCACCGACATAGGATTTCGTTTCGTAGCGGGTGATCTTGCCGATCTTGCGGACGATCTCCGCCATCCGCTCGGCCTCGCTGCGGATCGTCGCCGCGGCGCCCATGATGGGGGACGCGTCGTCGATCCGGCGGCAGATCAGCTCGGCGTAGCCGAGCACGCTGGTGAGCGGCTGGTTCAGCTCGTGCGCGGCCGCGCCCGCGAGCTCGGCGATGATGGCCTGCTTCTCGCGAGCGCGGAGCTCCTCCTGCGCCTCGGTGAGGCGGGCCTCCATCCGCATCCGCTCGCGCAGGTCGGTGAAGATGCCGACGGAGCCGACCGGGACGCCGTTCTCGAAGATCAACGCCGCGGAGAGGTGCACCGGGACGCGCGACCCGTCCTTGGCCAGGACCTCGGTCCGATAGCCCTCGAGCCGGCCGGGTCCGCCGTGCTCCTTCGCGTGGATGAGCCTCATGATCTGCTCGGCGTTGTGGTCGGGGTACAGCGCGCGGACGTTCATCGCGCCGACGACCTCCTTCGCGTCGTAGCCGTAGATCCGCTCGGCGGCGCGGTTGAAGAGCAGGACGATGCCCTCCATGTTGGCCGAGACGATCGCGTCGACGGAGCTCTCGATGACGCGCTCCAGGAACTCCTTGGTCTTGGTGAGCTCCGCCTCGGTGGCGCGCTCCGTGGTGACGTCGCGGAAGCTGACCAGGACGGCGCCGCTCTCTTCCCGGAGGACGCTGCTGAAGCTGAAGCTCAGGATGAGCTTCTCGTGCTCGCCCCGCCTCACCGTGAAGTCCACCATGTGCGGGAACGATCCCTTGGCGAAGCCAGCACGGATCTCCTCGAGGAGCGGGTGCTCGCGAGGATCGACGACGTCGGCCAGGTTTGCCCTCTCGAGGTCCTCCGCCGTGCGCCCGGTGATCGCCTGGGCGCGCGGGTTGGAGAAGAGGATGTGGCCGTCGGGATCGGCGACGATGATGCCGTCCGCCGTCGAGTGGAAGAAGTCGGCGTAGCGCTGGAGCGCCTTCAGCCGGCGCTCCGCCTCGAACCGGGCGAAGGTGCTCTTCTGTGTCTGATCGCGGAGCGACTGCAGGATGCGCGCGTTGCGCAGGGCGATCGCGGTGGCGCTCGCGACCGTGCGGGCCAGCGAGAGCTCGTGCGCATCGGGGGCCACCGGCTGCCGCCCGCGCAGGAAGAGCACGCCCAGCGGCTTGTCCTCGAACAGGATGGGCAGGAGCGCGAGCGAGCGGAACGCGTTCTCCGGGAGCTCCGCGCGCACGATGTCGAACAGCGGGTGCGCCTTCGCGTCGTCGATCACGAGCACGTCGCCCGTGCGCATGACGCGCTGGATCTCCGGGTACTTCCCGAGATCGATCGGCAGGTCGCGGAGCTCCTTGTCGTCGCTCGCGGCGACCACGTAGCCGACGTTGCCCGAGTCGCGCACGAGCACGATGCTGCAACGGTCGACGCGGGCCACCTCGGCGATGCGGCGCACGACCGTGAAGAGGATGTTCCGGAAGTCGAGCGTCGAGGACAGCGCCTGCGTCAGCTCGAGGACCACCTTCGCGTCGTGCTCCCTGCGCGCGAGCGCGTCGACGTAGTCGCGGATCCGGAGCTGCCCGCGGATGCGGGCGATGAGCTCCGCCGGGCGAAACGGCTTGCGGATGAAGTCGTCCGCGCCGAGCTCGAAGGCGCGGGCAACGTCCTCGTCCGCGTCGAGCGCCGTCAACACGACGACCGGGACGTCCTGCGTGCGGCGATCATCCCGTACGGCGCTGAGGACGACGTAGCCGTCCGGAGGCGGCATCACGAGGTCGAGCAGCACGAGCGCGGGTACGCTCTCCTTCAGCCAGGCGAGCGCCTCCGCGCCCGAGGTGACGGCGACGGTCTCGATGCCCGCGTCGGCCAGCGCGTGCAGCAGCATCTGCCGGCTGACGGCGTCGTCATCCACGACGAGCACAGGATCACGGCGCCACACACCGCAAGCTTATCGATTCCACGCTGGAGCGATGAGAGATTTCCGGGGCACGGCGCAATCCCGGAGCGCGATCACGAAACATCGCGGACGGCACATGGCGGCGCGGCGCACCGGGGCGCCACGCGGCGTGGGTCAAGAGAAGAGATCCCCCTGCTTCACCGACGGATCCGCGAGGCCCAGGTGCTCGTACGCGCGGCGGGTCGCGACCCTGCCCCGCGGCGTGCGGCCGAGGAAGCCCTGCTGCAGCAGGAACGGTTCGTACACGTCCTCGATCGTGTCGCGCGGCTCACTGAGCGCCGCGGCCAGGGTGTCGACGCCCACGGGGCCGCCGTCGTAGTGATCGATGATGACGCGCAGCAGCCTGCGATCCATCTCGTCGAGGCCGGCGGCGTCGATATCGAGCCGCTCCGCCGTCTTCCGCGTGATCGCCATGGTGATCGCGCCGTCGCCGAGCACCTCGGCGAAGTCGCGGACCCGGCGCAGGAGGCGGTTGGCGACGCGCGGGGTGCCCCGCGCACGCGCCGCGATCTCGCGCGCTCCCCCGGCGTCGATCGGCACGTTGATCAGGCCGGCGCTGCGCTGCACGATGCGCTCGAGCTCCTCGACGGGGTAGAAATCGAGGCGGACGACGTGGCCGAAGCGCGACAGCAACGGCGCGGTGAGCAGCCCGGTGCGGGTCGTCGCGCCGACCAGCGTGAACGGCTTCAGCGCGAGCTGGATCGTCGTCGCATACGGGCCGTCGCCCGTCATGATGTCGATCTGGAACGACTCGATCGCGGGATAGAGGCTCTCCTCGACCGCCGGCGTGAGCCGGTGGATCTCGTCGATGAAGAGCACGTCATTGCGCTCCAGCTTGGTCAGCAACCCGGCCAGCGCGCCCTTGTGCTCGATCGCCGGCCCGCTCGTGACGTGGAGGGTGACGCCCATCTCGCGGGCGAGGATGTGGGCGAGCGTGGTCTTGCCGAGCCCGGGCGGACCGCAGAAGAGCATGTGGTCCAGCGGCTCGCGCCGCCGGCGCGCGGCCTCGACGAAGACCTTCAGGTTCTCCGTGTGCTTGGTCTGGCCGACGTACTCCGCGAGCGAGGCAGGCCGGAAGAGGCGGTCGAAGCGATCGTCGTCGCCTGTCTCGGCAGGAGAGAGCGCCCGTTCAGGCATGCCCCGGGAGTACCGCGGGCCGAGGGCGAAGGGAAGCGATCCCGCGCGCCGGTGACCCGTGACTCGCGCGGCTGCGGGCGAGGTCAGCCGAGCGCAGGGACCGATGAGAGGCGGGGGCGACGCGGGGGCGGAACGCGCGGCAGTCGAGCGCGGCAGAGCGGGCGGCCGTCCGGGGCGCCGTCCACCTCGAGCGAGCCGCCGTGGAGCTCGATCACCGAGCGCGCATGGCTGAGGCCGAGGGTCAGACCGCGGCCGCGCGCCGTGGTCTGCCGGCTGAACAACGCCTCCAGCTCGTCGGGCGGCACGTCGCGGCTGCCGTACTCGATGTCGATGCGGACCTCGCTGTTGAACTCGCCGGCCATCGTCGCGGTGAGGCGCACGAGGCGCGCGGACGGGTCGGCCGCGCCGGTCCGGAGCGCGTGCGCCACGATGACGGCGATCGCGCGCGTCATGTACGCTTGATCGACCGGGATCAGCGGCAGCGTGTCGCCGACCTCCACGACGACCTCCCCGTCGGCGTCGCTCGCGAGTTCGCGCGCCTTGCGGAGCGCGCCGGCGATGAGCGCGCCGACCGACGTCGGCTGGGGCTCGAGCGTGAGCTGCCCGGCCTCGACGCGCGCGGCGTCGAGGATCGACTCGATCAGGCCGAGGAGCTCCCGGCCGCGCGTCGAGATGAGCTCCAGGCTCTCGCGCTGCGCGGCGGTCAGGTCCTCCTGGCCCACGAGCTCGGCGAACCCGAGGATCGCGTTCAGCGGGCTCTTGAGGTCGTGGCTCACGCTCGCGAACAGGAGGCCGCGCATGCGCTGCGCCGCCTCGCGGGCCTCGAGCGCGCGCTCCTGCGCCGCGGCGAAGACGCGGAAGCGCTCGGCGAGATCCTCGATGGCATGCCCGAGCCGAGCGACGACGGCGAACCGGGCGGGGCGCGCGATCTGCGTGCCGCCGCGGAGCACGCTGTCCGTGCCGAGCAGGCGCACCTGCTTCGTGGCGTGCACGAGATCGGCCGCGAGGACGCGGCCGAACAGGTTGCCGAGCGCCCCGGCGACCAGCACCGCGAGCAGCGCGACGAGCGCGCCCCAGATCGCGGCGGAGGGCTCGAGATCCGCCGAGAACCGGATGTTGACGCAGCCGCCGTCGAGCGGCGTGATCACGGCGATCTGCCCGTCGGCCTCGCGGCCGAAGGAGGGCTCCGCGCCCACGCAGTTGGGCTCCACGCGCGCGAGGAACCCGAACTCCGCCGCGGAGGCCACGACGTCGTTGCGATGGGCCTCGGCGATGGCCCCGAGCGATGGGTCGAGCGCCGTGCGCGCGATGAGCCCCGCGGTCGTGCGCCGGCTCCGCTCGATGAACGTCTGGAGGTGCGCATTCGCGATGAGCACCGCCCCGACGCCGACGAGCAGCACCGGCGCGGCGACGGCCAGGAGCAGCTTGTAGGTGACCCGCCGGCGCGGCGTCTGGTAAAGCTCGGCCGTCTCGAGCAAGGCGCCGATCGCCTCGGCCGGGCTGATCTCGAAGAGGCTGAACGTGGTGGCGCGCGTCAGCACGTAGTGCGGGATCGCGGACGCGCTGAGGATCGTGATCGCGAGGATGAGCAGGCTGACCGCGCGGCCGTCGTCGAGCTTCTCCGGCCTGATCCCCGGGATCATCGTGAGGCTCGAGATCGTCGAGCTCGCCAGCACGAAGCGCAGCGCCAGCGACGGCGGCAGCTCGGCGAACCGCTCGAGCTCCTCGTGATCGATGTCGCGCGAGCCGATCATGAGCGAGCGCAGCAGGTCCCGGTGCGTGCGCAGCCGGAGCAGCGTCAGCAGCGTGGTCGCGAAGATCGCGGCGAGGGCGATCTTCGCGCCGACCGAGAGCACGCTCGCGGCGACGTCCTGCTCCAGGATGAGCAGCTTGGGCGCGAGCGCCGCGATCGCCCCGAACGCGGCGACGCCGACCAGCGCCTGGCGGACGAGCACGCGTCGCGCGAAGTGGATCGCGTCGTCCCTCATGCGCTCTTCGTTCATGCGATCCTCCCTCCTCCTGCTGGGCGGCCGCCGCCTGGCTCGCTCGCGGGCGGCGCCGCCGCGTCGGGCGCGGGCTGGACCGGAGAGGGCGCGGGGGGCGGGACCACCCAGATCGGCAGGGTGATCGTGAAGGTCGAGCCCCGCCCGAGCTCGCTGTCCAGCTGGATCGTCCCGCCGTGCATCAGGACGAGGCGCCGCGCGATCGAGAGCCCGAGCCCCGTCCCGGCCCGGCGAGAGCGCACGTCGCCGGTCTGCCGGTACTCCTCGAAGACCGCCGACGTCTCCTCCGGCGGGATTCCGGGGCCGGTGTCCTGGACGACGATCGCCGCGTAGCGGCCGCGCGCGGCGATGTGCACGCTCACCGAGCCGCGCGCCGTGAACTTGACGGCGTTCGAGACGAGGTTCGTCAGGATCTGCCGCACCCTCCGCGGATCGGCGTGCGCGAGGAGGCCGTGGTCCCCGGTGACGCGCAGCTGGATGGGCTTGTCGCGCGCCGCCGCGGACGCCTCCCGCATCACCTGATCGACGAGGACGCGGAGGTTGACGGCGCGGCGGGAGAGCTGGAGCTTGCCCGTCTCGAGCGCCGACAGATCGAGGATGTCGTCGATGAGCGTGCGCAGGTGCTCGCCGCTCTGCCGGATGACGGACAGCGCCTCGCGCGCGTCCTGACTGAGCGGCCCGTCGACCTCGCTCTCGAGGACGTGCGCGAACCCGAGGATGGCGTTGAGCGGCGTGCGCAGCTCGTGGCTGAGCCCCGCGAGGAACGCCGAGCGCTCGCGGTCCATCGCGGACGCCTGCTGGAGGTCCGCCCGGTAGGTGCGCTCCGCCGCGGCGAAGCGGGTGATCAGCAGGTTGAAGGCCGCCGTCAGGAGCCCCACCTGGTCCAGCGATCGGATCGGCACCGGCTCGATCTGGATCAGGTCCGTGCTCGACGCGCTCTGGCCCTGGCCGCGCGCCATCGCCGTGATGCGCTCGCGCAGGTAGTCGACGTCGTCGCGCGCCGCCTTGGTGAACGAGAGCGCGACCGCGACCGCCACGCCGAGCAGCAGCGTCGTGAGCGCCGCGACGGCGTTGCCGAGGGCGATCGAGTCGGGCGGCGGGCTCGGCGCGGAGACGAAGGTGATCACCGAGAGGTGGGACAGCGGCGGGCGGAGCGGGCGCGCCGAGAACCGGACGCGGCCGAGCGAGGTCACCGCCTCGCCCTTGCCCTGCGTGAGCAT
>JAICEP010000158.1 GCA_025924095.1 Sorangium sp. | reverse complement strand
GGAGGCGCGAACCTCAGGAGCCGGTCGTGGCGAGGAGCTCCCGGGCGTCGCTGACGACCGCGGCGCGGCGTACCCAGCGGTCCAGCTCGGCGATGTCGGTGCTCGCGAGGACGCGCTCCCGCACCTCGGCGGGGACCTCCAGGCCGCGGGCCTCGAGCACGGTGAGCACGGCGTGCGCCTTGGCCTCGATCTGCCCTTTCGCCACATAGCTGCGCGCGAATTCACTCTGAAACTGGTACCCGCTCTTCATCATCGCCTCCAACGTCCGCCTCGCCGCTGCGTTCAGCGAGGATAGCACCACGTCCCCGTACAAGGCCCGGCGCTCCTCATCGAGCCCGGCTGCCGCCGCCAGGAACGCCGCGAGCACCACCGCGCCATGTTCGCGTCGGTCGTCACGATCAGCAGCCAGCTCTCATTTCTAAATTCCGAGCAGACCGGCAGTTTCGTCACGCCTCGTGATCTGCGTGTGCCCCGACATCAGAGCACCGGGCTCCACGAGAGGGCTCTCGGGGCCAAGCGAGGAGCTGATCCCGCGAAGCGCTCCGTCGCGCTAACCGCCGCTCCTCTGCAGGAGCGCGCCGCGCACCGCGCGCAGGCCCTCGGGCAAGCTCGCGTAGCGCGGGATCCCATACCGCTCGCACACCACATCCACGTTGCCTTTGCGCCAGAACGCCTCCGGGCAGACGACATGCATCTTCCCGGTGCGGCCGAACAGGCCGAGCTCCAGCAGGCTGATCGGCGCCTTCGAGCCCGGCGCGAGGTACATCAGGATGATGTCCGCCTCCTCGAGCCCGCGAAGCTCCCACGCCACCTGCTCGACGAAGCTCGGGTTATCGAGGCTCTGCGCCCAGTCCGGCTCCCACCGCTCCCGCCGCGGGTTGAGGATCATCACGTCGAGATCGGCGAGCTCCTGCACGACGCCCGCCTGCCACGGCTCGGCCTGGCCGTTATCGATGGATCCGGCAAGAAAAAGCTTCGGAGTCGTCGCGCCGTCGAACGGCCGCGGCGCCAGCACCTCGATCATGAGAAAGACCTCGCCGATGAGAGCCCGTTGTGAGAACCCGTTGACCGCGCCCGCGCCGCGCTGATCCGCCGCGTCACCCGGCCGGACCGCGGCTCCCCTCCCCGTGGCCGCAGCCTCGCTTCGGCGCCGGCTCGCCCTTCGCCGGTGCCGGCGGTACCGGGCCGCACGAGCAGTCGAGGCAGCCGTGCTCGGCGCAGGTCCCGCACGACGCGGCCACCTGCTTGCGGAGGGCCTCGCGGGCGCGGAAGAGGCGCACCGCCGCGTTGTTCGCGGTGATCGACGCCTCCTCGGCGAAGGCCTGGACCGACAGCCCGTCGACCTCCACGCGCTGGAGCGCGGCGGCGTACTCGGGCTTCAGCGTCGTGGCCAGCGTCCGGACGCACTGGCACACGGTGCGGTGCTCCACCTGGGGCTCGGCCACCTCGTCGAGCTCGGCGGCCAGCGCGGCCATCGCCCGCTCCGACGCCCCCTTTCGCCGGAAATAGTCCACCACGGCGTTCCGGAGGGTCCGATAGAACCACGCCGTGGCGGACTCGTCATTGCGCAGGCTGTCAATGCGGCCGATGCCCCGCACGAACGCGTCCTGCAGGATGTCCTCGGCGACCGCCCGGTCGCCGACCTTGCGCTCCAGGAAACGCAGGAACTCCCGGTGGCTCTCGACAAGGGTCGCGACGACCGCTGCCGAGCCCGCAGGCTCGGCGCCTTCCGTCGCACGCTCGGCGCCTCCCGGGGCTCGCTCGGTCTCCCTCATGGCGCACCAGGCTATCCTCGAGGCCCGCCTTTCGCCACCCGCCACACCGCCACCTCGCCCGCCGCCACCGCGTCTTCCGCGGCCACCCCGCCGCGCCGCGCCGCGACGCGAGCGCCCCGGGAGCCGCGTCACAAAGGGATGGCCGGCGTGACCGGCCGGGTCACAATGTCCTCCTCACCAGGAACTTGGAGGTCGACGTGATGCTTCAGAGGGTGCTCGTCCTGTCCAGCGTGGGACTTGTGTCGGCCTGCTCCGGGGCAGACCCGGACGTCGCGCCGACGTCCGCGCTGGCCTGCCAGGCCTCGCCGGATTGCGCCCCTGCGCCAGAAACGCCCCTGTGCGACCAGGTGCGCGGCGAGTGCGTCGCCCTCCCGCCTGGATCCCCGATCGGCGTGAAGGACGGCAGTCCGTCGTCGGTCGCGCTCGTGCCCGTCCACGAGCCGGACAGGCCGCGTGAGCCGACCGACCTCGACTTCAACCCCGAGCGGCCCGAAGAGCTCTGGGTCGTCAACCGCAAGGACGACAGCGTGATCATCATCACGAGGCCCGGCGCGCCGGACAGCACGTCGATCCGCCTCCGTGACCCCGCCGCAACGCACTTCATGGACCGCCCGCCGGCGATCGCCTTTGGCAACGCAGGCACGTTCGGGGTCTGCGGCGACAACGACAACGGCGGCAATGACTTCATGGGTCCGTCGCTCTTCTCGTCGGACCTCACGATCTTCGCGGAAACGACGCCCCACGGCCTCGGCTCGCACCTCGACATGCTCCACTCCAGCCCCTTCTGCAAGGGCATCGCGCACGAGGCGTTCAACGTCTACTGGGTCTTCAACAACCACGACCTCGCGCTCGACCGGTACAACTTCGCCCGCGATCACGGCCCCGGGAACGACGACCACGCCGACGGCGAGATCTACCGCTATGCCGCCGGCGAGGTGCTCGGGATCGACGAGGCGCCGAGCCACATCTTCTACAACGCCGAGGACCGGCACCTCTACGTCGCCGACACCGGTCACCGGCGGCTGCTGAAGCTGGATACGGCGAGCGGCACGCGCGGAGCGGACTTCGACGGGCAGGAGCCGGTCGAGGCGCGCAGGCACGTCGATGGGGCCACGCTGGTCGAGCTCGTCCCCCCGGGGACGCTCGAGGTGCCGACCGGGATCGAGGTCCACGAGGGCCTCGTCTTCGCCACAGATCACGCCACAAGCCGGTTCTACGCCTTCGACCTGACAGGGCAGCTGGTCCGCACCCTGGATACAGGGCTGCCAGCCGGGTCGCTCGCCGGGTTCACCTTCGGGCCGGACGGCAAGATCTACTTCACCGATCTGCTGTCGAGCCGCGTTTACCGCATCGATCCCGTCCTGTAAGCGCTCGACCGACCGACCGACCGACCGACCGATCGACGTCAGGGCGCTTGTGACCTGGATGGTCACACCTGCCCTCGGCGAGCGGCGTTCAGCCCGCCTTCCCGAACCGCCGCAGCCGGAGGGAGCTGAGGAGCACCGAGACGCTCGACAGGCTCATGGCCGCGCTCGCGAGGACCGGCGACAGGAGCCAGCCGGTCAGCGGGTAGAGCGCGCCGGCGGCGATCGGGATGCCGACCACGTTGTAGACGAACGCCCAGAAGAGGTTCCGGCGGATGGTCCGCAGCGTCGCGCGCGAGAGCCCGAGCGCGGTGGGCAGGGCGGCGATGCCGCCGCGGAGCAGCGCCACGTCGGCCGCGGCGACCGCGATGTCGGTGCCGCTCGCGACCGCGATCCCCACGTGGGCGCCGGCGAGGGCGGGCGCGTCGTTGATGCCGTCGCCGACCATCGCGACGATGCGCCCGCGCTCCCGCTCCTCGCGCACGATGCGCGCCTTGTCCTCGGGGCGCACCTCGGCGAACACCTCGTCGATCCCGAGCTGCCGCGCCACCGCGCGCGCCGTGGCCTCGCGGTCGCCCGTCACCATGGCGACCCGCACGCCGAGCCGGCGCAGCGCGGCCACGGCCTCCGCGGCCTCGGGGGTCGGCAGGTCGGCGACCGCGACGAGGCCGGCGAGCCAGCCTTCGACGGCGACGAACGACGGGGTGTTCCCCTGCGCGGCGAGGCCCTGGGCGAGCTCCTCGAGCGGCGCGGCGTCGATCCCGAGCTCGGCGAGGTACCGGGCCGTGCCGATGCGCACCTCGCGCCCGTCGACGCGGGCGACCACGCCGCGGCCGGCGTCGGCGCGGAAGCCCTCGGGCGCGGAGAGCGGGAGACCACGGGCGCGCGCGCCCTCGACGAGCGCCTTCGCGACCGGATGCTCGCTGCCGAGCTCCGCCGACCCGACCAGGCGCAGGAGCTCGTCCTCGGCGATGCCCGCCAGCGCCTTCACCGCCGCGAGCTGCGGCCGCCCCGCGGTGAGCGTGCCCGTCTTGTCCAGGAGGACGGTATCGACGCGGCTCGCGGCCTCGAGCGCCGTGCCGCCCTTCACGAGCACGCCGAGCTCGGCGCCGCGACCGGTGCCCACGGCCACGGCCGCGGGCGTCGCGAGGCCGAGGGCGCACGGACAGGCGATCACGAGGACGGCGACGAACCGCTCGACCGCCGCGGCGAGCCCCGCCGCGGTCGGATCCGCGACGAGCCAGGCGACGAACGCGACGGCGGCGATGCCGAGGACCACCGGGACGAAGACGCCGCTCACCGTGTCGGCGAGGCGCGCGATCGGCGCCTTCGAGCCCTGCGCCTGCTCGACCGCCTCGACGATGCGGGCGAGCGCGGTGTCAGCGCCGGTCCTCGTGATCCGCACGGTGAGCTGCCCGCTCTGGTTGAGCGTGCCGCCGACCACGGGCGCCCCCGCGCCCTTGTCGACGGGGAGGCCCTCGCCGGTGAGCACCGACTCGTCGACCGCGGAGGCGCCGGAGACGACCTCGCCGTCGCTCGGCATGCGCTCTCCCGGGCGGACGCGGACGAGATCGCCGGGCGCGAGCTCGGCGGCCGGGATCTCCTCCTCCAGGTCGCCGCGCAGGCGCCGCGCCGTCCGTGGCTGGAGCGCGACGAGCCCGCGCACGGCGTCGGTGAGCCGCTTGCGGGCGCGCGTCTCGAGGAGCTTGCCGAGCAGGACGAAGGTGATGATGGCCCCCGCGGCCTCGAAGTAGACGTGCGGCTGTGCGCCGTGCCCGGCGTGGGGGAAGAGCTGCGGCGCGACGACCGCGATCGCCGAGTAGACCCACGCGGCGCCGGTCCCGAGGGCCACGAGCGTGTTCATGTCGGCCGCCCGGTGCCGGAGCGCGGCCCAGGCGAGCCGGAAGAACCTGCGTCCCGGGCCGAAGACCACCGCGGTCGCGAGGGCGAGCTGGAGGAGACGTCCGCCGGCGCTGTCCGCGCCCGGGATGCGGCCGTGCGACATGCCGAGGACGAGCAGCGGGACCGACAGGGCGAGCGCGACAAGGAAGTCCCGCCAGAGAGCGCGCCGCTCGCGGTCGAGGCTCTCCTCGGCGGCGTCCGCCCGGCCGGCCGGCGCGACGGCAGCACCGGCCGGCGCGGCGGGGCGCTCGGGGACGCTGTAGCCGGCGCGCTCGATGGCGGCGACGAGCGCGTCCGCGGGCGCGGCGGCGGGATCGAACGTGATTGTGGCCGTGCGGGTCACAAGGTTGACCTTCGCGTCGCGGACGCCGCCTGTCGCGAGCAGGGCGCGCTCGACGCGGCGGACGCAGGCGGCGCAGGTCATCCCCTCGACGGGCAGGTCGACGCGGCGAGCGGCGGCGTCCTCGGTGTCCGGGGGGGCGGGAACGGAAACGGATGCGGTCGACATGATCACCTCGCTGTCGACCGGCAGACGCAGGGCCGCCCCGCGCATTACGGCGCGGGCGCGGTGTAATGAGGCCGGGCCGACTGCGTCTTCGGAGGTGAGCGGCCGGTGGGTCGCCGAAAGGAAGACATCATGAAAGAGACGCTCCTCCAGGTCGGCGGGATGAGCTGCCCGTCCTGCATTCGCCACATCGACGCCGCGCTGCGCGAGCTCGACGGCGTCGCCAAGATCGACGTGCGCCTGCGCGAGGGCACCGTCGTCGTGCAGCACGACCCCGCGAGCGCGAGCGTGGACGCGCTTGTCGAGGCGGTGCGCGGGGCCGGCTACGACGTGCGCTCCCGCGCCGCCTGAGCGGCCGGATCGCCGGGGCTCGTGGCCCGAGCGCTCGGGATGACCCGAGCCCCCGGCGCCCGGGGTACCATGCCGGCATGAGCACCGCGCCCCCCCGAAGCGTGCTTCGCCGGATCGCCGAGACGAGAGCCCCTGCAGCGGCTGTGCTGATCCGCCTCACGGTGGGCAGCGTCTTCCTGTCGGAGGGGATCCAGAAGTTCCTCTTCCCGGCCGAGATCGGCGCCGGCCGCTTCGCCAAGATCGGCCTCCCTTCGCCGGAGGTCCTCGGCCCCTTCGTCGGCGCCGTCGAGATCGCCTGCGGATCGCTCGTCCTCCTCGGCCTCGCGACGCGCCTCGCGGCCGTGCCGCTGATCGTCACCATGCTTGTCGCGATCACGACGACGAAGGTTCCCATCCTCGTGAAGCGCGGATTCTGGGCCATGGCACACGAGTCGCGCACCGACTGGGCGATGCTGCTCGGGGCGCTGTTCCTGCTGCTCGTCGGCGCGGGCGGGCTCTCGCTCGACGCGCGGCTCGCCCGGTCCGAGACCCGGCGGCGCCCCCGGTAGGGGCCGGCCGCGTGGAGCGGCGCTGGCCGCCCCTGGCAGCCGCGCGTCGCCCGGCGCTGCCCCGGCGGCGCCGGCGCGACGCTCACTCGCCGCCCGCCGCCGCGCCGGCCTCCGGCCTGGCGAGCAGCGCATCCAGCTCGGCCTCGCCCCTGTCCTCCGCCCCCCTGCCCCACCGGCGGCGCAGCCACTCGCCCGCGTCGTCGAAGAGCGAGTAGGCCACCGGCACCGCGAGCAGCGTGAGGACCAGGGAGAGCGACTGCCCGCCGAGCACGATGGCCCCGGTCGTCCGGTTCTGGCCCGAGCCGACGCCGTGCGACAGCACGAGCGGGATCATGCCGGCGACGAAGGCGATCGTCGTCATGAGGATCGGCCGGAGCCGGTCCTTGTTCGCCTGCAGGATCGCCTGGAGCCGCGGCATCCCCTCGGCCCGCAGGTGGTTCGTGTGGTCGATCTGGAGGATCGCGTTCTTCTTCACCACGCCGAAGAGGACGAGGAGGCCGAGCCCCGAGAAGAGGTTCAGCGACTGATCGAAGAGCTTGAGCGAGATCAGCGCGAACGGGACCGTGAGCGGCAGCGAGAGCAGGATCGTGATCGGGTGGAGCCACGACTCGAACTGCGCCGCGAGGATCAGGTACATGAACACGAACGCGAGGCCGATGACGACGACGAAGCTCGTCGCCGTGCTCGCCGTGTTCTTGGAGCTCCCCACCGGCTGCGTGGAGTAGCCCGCCGGCATCTTCTGCTCGGCGATGATCCGGTCGAGCGCCGCCTGCACCTCGGTGTCGCCGACGCCGGGCGCGGCGTTCGCGCTGATCGTGATCTGCCGGCGCCGGCCGAGGCGGCCGATCGACGAGGGCCCGCTGTCGGGCTCCATCGCGACCACGCCGTGGAGCGGGACGGCGCCGTGCTTGGACGAGGGCACCGTCAGGAACGACAGGCTCTCCGCGCCTTCGCGGTGCTTCGCGTCGGCGCGCATGCGGACCTCGTACTGCTCGCCGGCCTCCGAGTACGTCGAGACCTTGAGCCCGCCGACGAAGAGCTGGAGCGCGCCGGCCACGTCGGCCACCTGGACGCCGAGATCCGCGGCGCGGTCGCGATCGATGATCGCGCGGAGCTCGGGCTTGCCGACGACGAGGCTGTTGTCGACGTCCACGGCGCCGGGGACCTTGCGCAGCGCCTCGGTGATGCGCGTCGCGTACTCGCCCAGCCGGTCGAGATCCGGCCCCTGGAGCGCCACCTGGATCCGCGCCGACGACTGGCCCCCGGACGAGATCGCCTGCACCTCGCCGGCCGTGACGCGCAGCTCGGGCGGCAGCTTCGCGAGGATCTCCTCGCGCGCCTCCTGCATGATCTCGAGCTGCCCGAGCGCGCGCTGCTCCGGGTCCACGAGCATCACGTAGATCTTGGCGAGGTTTCCGGCCTGCTGCTCCCCCTCCCCGACGGTCATGAGCGTGCTCGTGACGCCCGGGAGCCGGCGCACGTCGTCGGCGATCCGCTCGGCGATGAGGCGCGTCGAGGTGAGGCTCGCCCCCTCCGGCGCGCGCAGGTTGATCTCGAACTGCGCCTGATCGTCCTCCGGGAGGAACCCGGCGGGCAGCGTCCTGGCGATGGGGCCGCACGAGCCGAGCACGGCCACCGACGCGACGACGATCACCCAGCGGCGCCCCATCACCCACGCGAGCGCGGCCATGTAGGCGCGCTCGATCGGCCGGTAGAAGACGCCGACCGCGCGCTCGAGGATCGGGGGCTTCGCGTTCGCGTCCCTTCGCTTGTGCCCCGACAGCCACCGCGCGGCGAGCGAGGGCGTGAGGGAGAAGCTGACGATCAGCGAGACCCCGATGGCGAACGCCATCGTGAGGCCGAAGCTCCTGAGGAAGCGCCCCACCATGCCGGGCATGAACGCGACCGGGATGAAGACCGCCATGAGCGAGAGCGTGGTCGCGAGCACCGCGAGGCCGATCTCCTTCGTCGCCAGGACGGCGGCCGGGAACGGCTTCATGCCCTTCTCGTCGATGTAGCGGACGATGTTCTCGAGCACGACGATGGCGTCGTCGATCACGATGCCGACGGCGAGCGCGAGCGCGAGGAGCGTGAGGAAGTTGAGCGTGAAGCCGGCGATCCACATGACCGCGAACGTCCCGACGACCGAGATCGGGATCGCGAGCGCCGCGATCAGGGTGCTGCGGGCGTTGCCGAGGAAGAGGAGCACCACCACCGCCGCGAGGAGGGCGCCGAGCACGAGGTGCTCCTTCACGGCGGCGATGCCCGTGCGGATCACGCGCGAGCCGTCGCGCACGATCTCGATCTTCGTCCCCTCGGGCAGCGAGCGCTGCACCTCGGCGAGGCGCTCCCTCACGGTGTCGACGACGGTGACGGTGTTCTGGCCTGACTGCTTGACGATGGACAGGAGCACGGTGCGCCGCCGGTCGAGCTGGGCCCACGTCCTCTCCTCGGCGCGGCCGTCCTCGACGCGGGCGACGTCCGCGAGGCGCACGGCGTGCCCGTCCTGCTCCCGGAGGACGATGCGGCCGAGGGCCTCGGGCGAGTCGACGCGCCCCATCACGCGGAGCGTGAGGTCCTCGGGGCCGGTCTCGACGCTGCCGCCCGGCGTCATCAGGTTCTGCGCCGCGATCGCGCGCTGCACCTCGGCCGCGGTGATCCCCTGCGCCCGCAGGGCGATCGGGTCGAGCCAGACGTTGATCTGCCGGTTCTGCGCGCCGATCAGGTTGACCTGACCGACGCCGGAGATGCCCTCGATCTGCCGGCGCACCTGCTTGTCGGCGATCTCGCTGAGCTCGCGGATCGGCCGGTCCGACTCGACGGAGACGAGCAGGACCGGGGCCGCGCCGAGGTCGATCCTGCTCACGATCGGCGGATCGACGCCCCTGGGCAGGCTGGGCAGGACGGCGTTGATCTTGTCGCGCACCTCCTGGGCCGCGACGTCGGCGTCCTTCTCCAGCTCGAAGCCGACGACGACCTGGCTCACGCCCTGGGTCGACGTCGAGCGGAGGTCCTCGATGCCGCTGATGGTGTTCACGGCGCCCTCGATCCGGTCCGAGATCTCGGTCTCCACCTCCTCGGGCGCCGCGCCGTCGAGGCGCGTCGTGACGACGACGTACGGGACGTCGATGTTCGGGAACTGGTCGAGGCCGAGCCGGGTGTAGCCGGCGACGCCGAGGACCACGATGACCAGCATGAGGACCGACGCGAAGACCGGCCTCTTGACGCAGACACGGGCGAGCCACTGCATGACGACCTCACTCCACGGCTTGGCCGTTCTGGAGCTCCTCGGACGGCTTCATCACGATCGTGTCGCCCGCGCGGACGCCGCGGAGGACGGCCACGGCGTCGCCCTTCTCCACGCCGATCTGCACGACGCGCTCCTCGATCCGGTGATCGACGACGGCGAACAGGTGCGCGCGCCCCTCCTTCGAGACGATGGCGGACCGCGGCACCACCGGGCCGGGCGCCTCGCCGGTGGCGAGCGCGATCGACGCGAACATCCCCGGCCGCAGCGCGCCGTCGGGGTCCTGCACCTCGGCCTCGGCGACGAGATCGCGCGTTGTCTCGCGGACCGCGGCGCCGATCCAGCGCACGGTGCCCGGGAACGAGCGCCCCGGGTACGCCGGCACGGTGAAGGTCAGCGCGCCGCCTGTCGTGACGGCGGCGAGGCTCGCCTCCGGCACGGTGAACGAGAGGCGCAGCGCGCCCTTCGAGACGAGCGCGACGACCCGGGAGTCGTGGCGGACGTACTCGCCGACGTCGACGAAGCGCTCGGTGACCCTCCCGTCGAACGGCGCGCGGATCTGGCCGTCGCCGACGCTCTGCGCGGCGGCGCGCGCGCGGGCGGCGGCGGCCGCGACCGAGAGCGGGGCGCTCCGGCACTGGTCGGCGATCCTGTCGTGCTCGACCCCGGAGATCGCGCCGTTCTCGAGCAGCGCCCTGTAGCGGTCGCACTCGCGCTTCGCCGTCTCCTCCTGCGCGCGGGTCAGCGCGGCGTTCGCCTGGGCCTCCGCGGCGGTGAGCGCGGCGGCGCGGACGTCGAGGCGCGCGAGCAGGTCGCCCTTCTTCACCTCGTCGCCGCGCTCGACGAAGGTCTCGAGCACGCGGCCGGCCGCGTTGGCGGCGAGGTCGGTCTGCCGCTCCCCGCGCAGCGTGCCGGTGAGCGCGAGGCTGCGCGGCATGGGCTCCTCGCGCACCGCCGCGGTCTCGACGCGGACCGGCGGCGCGGTCGCCTCGGTCGCGCTCTCGGCGCTGGCCTTGGACGCGCAGCCCGCCGTGGAGGCGGCGAGCGCGGCGAGCGCGGCGAGCAGAAGGAAGCTTTCGGCGCGGCGTTTCGTCGTGGCGTGGTTCAAGGATTCCTCGCGGAGGGATCGGTCACGGGGCAGCCTCGCGCTCGGGCAGAGCACGACGTCGCGCGCGGATAGCGCGCCGCGCCGTCCGCACGTTCCGCCGCCGACCGGACCTCGGCCTCGCGGCGCGGTCGCGCGGTACCCCGATTATCGCAACCGATGGTTGCGGTGGGTATAACACGGCCTGGACCGACCGCAACAACCAGTTGCCATCATCGCAACCAAGAGAGGCGATGGCGGGCCGCGTCATGAAAATTGCGCTGGCGTGTGCCGCGCGGCGGAACTTGAATGGAGGGTCGATGCAGGCGGCGACGGCGAAACGGACGGCGAAGCGGGTCTCCGCGAAGAGGCGTGCGCTCGTGCGCGGCGAGCCGGTCGTGCGCGGCATCCTCGCGGCCGCGCTGGAGGAGCTCGCGAGCGCGGGCTACCGCGCGCTCCGGATCGAGGACGTGGCGACGCGCGCGGGGGTGAACAAGACCACCGTCTACAGGCGCTGGCCGACGAAGGAGGACCTCGTGCGCGCCGCGCTCCTGTCGATCACGGACGAGAAGATCGTCCCCCCGAACACGGGCTCGATCCGCGGGGATCTCATCGCGCTCGGGCGCGCGATCATCGAGATCCAGACGTCAGCGTTGGGGCAGAGCCTCTTTCACGTGTTCCTCGCGGAGGGCCTCGACTCGGAGCTCATGGCCATCGCCCGCTCGTTGCGCGCCGTCCAGGAGGGCGGAATACGGGCGATCGTCGAGAGCGCCGTCGCGCGGGGCGAGCTCGCGCCGAGCGACGAGCCGATGCTCCCGTGCGAGCTCCTCGCGGCTTACCTCAAGCACAAGATGATGGCGGATCGCGCGTGCGTCGACGAGGCCCAGCTCGCGCGCGTCGTGGACGTGATCCTCCTCGGGGTGCTGCGCCCGGCGAGGCGGAAGCAGGTCTGAGCCGCCGGGGCGCGGGGGCGGCGGGTCAGACGGCGAGGGCCTTCCAGCGGCCGCGCGCGAAGGCGACGGCGAGGAGGGCGCTGCGGCAGATCCAGTCGGCGGTGCTGCCCATCCAGACGCCGACGAGCCCGTGGCCGAGGGTCACCGCGAACAGCCACGTCCCGCCGACCCGGACGAGCAGC
>JAICEP010000157.1 GCA_025924095.1 Sorangium sp. | reverse complement strand
CCGCGTCGGCGGCGTTGAGCACGAGCTCGATGAGCGGCCGGAGCGGGTGCCCGAACTGGCGGCAGATCTCCTCGTCGAGGATCTTGATCAGGTAGGCGCGGTCGATGGGGGGCTCCGCGAGGTCGCGCTGCCCCGCGCACAGCGCCTCGAGGGCCGGGCGGTGCAGGCCGACGGCGACGAGCTCGTGCAGCGCTCCCAGAAAGTACAGCCCGGCGTCTCCTGGCAGAGGTGCGGCGCGTCGGCTGCCGCCCCCGTCACCCCCCGCTCCGTAGTGCGCGTGCACGCTCGACTGCTCCCCCTCACGCCCGCCCTCGACATTCCCCTGCGCGAAGTGCGCGCACCCACCGTGCGAATGCGCGCCGAGTGAGCGCCGAGCGGCGAACGATCGATGGAGCTTTCACCGCCCGTGCCGAGCCGAGCCGTCAGGCGGCGGCCGTCCGTCCTTCAGCGCGCGGCCGCCGGGGGCGGCGGCCTCCTTGCGCGCCGCGCTATCCCGCGGCCCGCTGCGTCGGCGGCGAGCTCGGGGCGCCGCGCTCTTCGCCTTCGTCCGCTTCGCCCGCGCCCTGGCCGTCGCGGCGCTGCATCGTCGAGCCGCGGGGGAGCGTGGCGCCGTGGGGCAGCGTGGCGCTCCGGGGCAGCGGCGTCTCGCTCCGGGGCAGCGGCGTCTCGCTCCGGGGCAGCGGCGTCTCGCTCTGGGCCAGGTCGGAGAGCTGGGCCAGGTCCGAGAGCGCCAGCGCGCTCCACTTGCCCGGGGGCGGAACCGACAGCACCCCGTCGCGCTCGCGCTCCAGGCGCGCGTTCAGCTCGCCGCCGATGAGCAGCGCCAGCGCCAGCAGCCACAGCCAGAACAGGAAGATCGCGACGGTCGCGAGGCTCCCGTAGAACGTGGCGTAGCGGCCGAACGTGGTCACGTAGAGCGAGAAGAGGGTCGACACGGCCGACCAGAGCACCACGGTGAGCACCGCGCCCGGGAAGACCCGGCGCCGCTCGATGTTGGGCCGCTGGATCGAGAGCCTGAAGAACGCGGCCACCATGCAGGTGACGAGCCCCGCGGGGAGGGCGAAGGCGACGATCCGGGCGCCGATCGAGCCCGAGAGCGAGCCGATCAGCACGCCGACGCCGGCGACCACGGGCACCACGGCCAGGCTGGCCATCACGCACGCCGCAGCGATCGCCCTGCGCACGTACCAGGGGCGCTCGCGCGTGTTGTAGATCGTGTCGAACACGCCCATGGCGGTCGAGAGCCCGGAGGACGTGATCCAGAGGAAGCCGGTGATGCTGATCGGGGCGACCGCCGACGACTGCGAGAGCCGGAGGAGCTCTTCCGAGACGAGGTTCGCGACCTCCGGCGGCGCCGCCTGGAGGAGCGGCCGCGCCACGAGGTCCGACCACTCCTTGGTCCGGCTGAGCACGTAGCCGGCGAAGGCGGCGAGGGGGATCAGGCTGAGGAACGCGTCGAAGGCCATCGCGCTCGCGGCCCGCGGCCCGTTGTGGCGATCCAGGCTGACGATGACGCTCCACACCGCCTTTGCGGCGCGGTGGCGCTCGATGTGTCGCCGGATCGGAGCAGGCACGGGGGCAGCGTCGCTCTCCCTGGTGCGGGGCGCAATACCATCCGCCGCGCGCTCCCGGCTCCGGAGATCTCGGGATGGTGGCAACTTCCGGCAGCAGCGGGCCGGTGCCTCCGGGCTCTAGGCCTCGGCGTTCCTGTCGGCGGCGAGGAGGCTCTGCACCGCGTAGGGCACCGACTCGACGCCGGCGAGCTCGGCGAGGGCGTAGGCGATGTGCTCGCGGCTCGCGTGCGGTGGGATGCCGACGATCGCCCACGATCCGCCCTCGCCGCGCTGCAGGTTCTTCCCGCGCTCGATGCGGAGCGCGGCGAGGGCCGGGTAGACGGCCACCGTCATCCGTTTTGGCCGGAGGCGGTCCAGCGCGCGCATGGCGAAGGCGATCCGGTCGAACTCGCTGGGATCGCGGTACTCGATATGCCGCTGCTGGTCGATCTCCACGTGGTGGTGGGTGTCACGCTCGCGCACCGCGTGAGCATAGCCCGAGCGGGCCGCCGCGCCGCTCCGGGCGCTGCGGCTCGGCCGTCGGCGGCGGTGGCGGTGGTAGCCCCACGCATGGCCGAGCCTGCCGGGGGCGCCCGTGCGCCGGACAAACCGGGGCCCACGGGTGCCGCTACGCGCGGGCCATGCTACGCGCCGGAGCGCCATGGACAGCCTCCCCCTGCTCGCCGGTCACCCGTACGCCTCCTTTCTCGATCAGGTCGAGAAGCCTGCGCGCTACGCGGGCGGCGAGGTCGGCTCGGTCGTGAAGGACTGGGCGTCGGTCGAGGCGCGCGTCTGCCTCGCCTTCCCGGACGTCTACGACATCGGGATGAGCCACCTCGGCTTCAAGATCCTCTACAAGCTCCTGAACGACGACCCGCGCACGCTGGCCGAGCGCTGCTACGCGCCGTGGGTCGACATGGAGGCCCAGCTCGTGAAGCGCGGGCTGCCGCTCGTCTCGCTCGAGTCGGCGCGCCCGCTCAGGGACTTCGACGTCGTGGGCTTCTCCCTGCAGTTCGAGCTCACCTACTCCAACATCCTCACGATGCTGCACCTCGGCGGCGTCCCGCTGCGCGCGGCCGATCGCGGCGAGGACGACCCGATCGTGATCGCGGGCGGCCCGACGGCGACCCACCCGGAGCCGATCGCCCCCTTCCTCGACGCCCTCGTCATCGGCGACGGCGAGGAGAAGGCGACCGAGGTCTCCCTCCTGTGGACCCGGCTCAAGCGCGAGGGCGTGCCGCGGCGCGAGCGGCTCGTCGCGATCGCGCGTCTCGGCGCGGTGTACGTGCCCTCGCTCTACGCGACCCGGCGCGACCCCGACACCGGCTTCGAGGTCGTCGATCGCCCGCTCGTCTCCGGGATCCCGTTCCCGATCGAGCGCGCCCTCGTCGATCTGAACAAGTACCCGTTCCCCGACGAGAGCCCCACCGGCGGCCCCGAGGCCATCTTCGACCGGATGTCGATCGAGATCGCCCGCGGCTGCACCGAGGGGTGCCGCTTCTGCCAGGCCGGGATGATCTACCGCCCCGTCCGCGAGCGCGATCCCGAGCAGATCGTCGAGACCGTGATGCGCGCGGTGCAGAAGTCCGGCCAGGACGAGGTCTCGCTCACGGCGCTGTCGACCGCCGATGTCTCGTGCATCGCGCCGCTCGTCAAGAAGGTCACCGAGCGCCTCACCAAGGAGCGCATCTCGCTCGGCGTCTCGTCGCTGCGCGCCTACGGGCTCGAGCCCGACCTGCTCGACGAGCTCAAGCGCGTGCGCGCGACGGGCCTCACCTTCGCGCCCGAGGCGGGGACCCAGAGGATGCGCGACGTCGTGAACAAGAACGTCACGGAGGAGCAGCTCCTCGAGACGGCCGAGCGCGTGTTCAGCCGCGGCTGGGGCAAGATGAAGCTCTACTTCATGATCGGCCTCCCGACCGAGACCGACGAGGACGTGCGCGGCATCGTCGAGACGGGCGCCCGCGCGGCCGGCGCCGGCCGGAGGGCGGCCGGCAAGGGCAAGCCGGTCGACGTGACGGTCAGCGTGTCGACGCACGTGCCGAAGCCCCACACCCCCTTCCAGTGGGCGGCGATGGACACGCGCTCCGAGGTCGGGCGCAAGCAGCAGCTGCTCAAGGACACGGTGCGGCCCTACCGCGCCGTCACGCTGAAGACCCACGAGGCCAACGCCAGCGTCCTCGAGGGCATCTTCGCCCGCGGCGACCGCCCCCTCGCCGACGTCCTCGAGCGGGCGTGGCGCAGCGGCGCCCGCTTCGACTCGTGGGACGATCAGATCAAGCTGTCCATGTGGGAGGAGGCGTTCACGCACACCGGCGTCGACCGGGCGAAGTACCTCGGCACGCTTCCGGTCACGGCGCGGCTGCCGTGGGATCACATCGACGTCGGCCTCGAGGATGGCTTCCTCGCGAAGGAGTACCGGAAGGCGCTCCAGAGCCGCCTCAGCCCGCCGTGCGGCAAGGTCGCCGGCATGTTCGTGCACCACACGAACCTCGACGACGCCACGGCCGATACGCGGCGGCTCGTCTGCTACGACTGCGGCGTCGCCTGCGATATGACGCTGATGCGCGACGAGCGGCTGACCTTCCTCGACCGGCTCGGCGCCCACAAGCGCTCGCTGCCGGTGCTCACCGACGCAGCCGCCGCGCCGTCGGCTGCCGCCGGCGGCCCGCCCGCCGAGCCGGCGCGCGCCGGCGACGCGGAGCCCTCGCGCGCCGGCGCGGACGACGCCCCGCGCGCCGGCGGCGAGGATCCGGCCCGCGCCGAGGCCGCGGCGCCTCCCCCCGCCGGCGGCGAGGCGCCCCCGCGCGCGAAGCGGAACGGGCCCGCGCCGAAGGGGCGCGGCGGCTTCCGCTACCGCTTCCGCTTCGAGAAGACCGGGCCGGTGGCGCTGCTCGGCCACCTGGACGTCGTGCGCGAGCTGCCCCGCGTGATCCGGCGCGTCGGCATGCCGATGACCTACACCGCGGGCTTCCACCCGAAGCCCGACATGACGTTCTCTCCGGCGCTCTCGCTCGGCGTCATCAGCCTCGACGAGTACGTCGACCTCCGCCTCGAGCGCGATCTCGACCCCGCCGCGCTCGACGCGCTCGTCGCCTCGATGTCGGCCGCGAGCCCCCGCGGGCTCGCGTTCCGCGGCGCCGTGAAGCTCGGCCCGGAAGACCCCGCCCTGAGCAAGCTGATCGCCGGCGCGCGCTACGCGCTCGCGTTCGCGCGCTCGGCGATCGGCGGCGACGCGGAGGCCTTCCTCGCCGCCCGCTGCAGCGCCGTCCTCTCGGCCGCGTCGCTCCCGATCCGCCGGGAGATCGACCGGCTCGCGAAGATGGTCGACGTGCGCCAGTACCTCGTGCGGGCCGAGGTCGGCGGGCCGGACGTGCTCTCGGCGCTCGCGCGCGCCGGGCTCGTCGGCGACCTCGTCGCCGTCGAGGTCGAGGTCGACATCCGCGGCTCGGGCGCGGTGAAATCGTCCGAGGTCGCGGCGGTGATCGCGGGCGAGCCCGGGGAGGCGCCGGGCGCGATCACGCCGCCGCCGCACCGCGCCGTGCGGCTTCAGCTGTTTGGCCGCGCCGCGCCGGCGGGCTCCGCCGCGGGCGAGCGCTTCTCGCTCTTCGACCTCGATCGGGCGCGCCGCGTCAAGTCGGCTCCGGAGCGGGCGCCGTCCCTCGCGCTCGCCGCGGACGCCGAGTGAGCCAGCCCGGGACGGTCGCGTCGCAAAGATCCTCCGGGTGACGGCGGCGCGTCGTCTGCGGGGAGCGCGCGGGCGATCGCCCGCGGATGGGCTACGCTGCGCTCTGCTTTATGGCAAAAGAGGGTCACGAAACCGAATGCTGCGCCGCGCGCCTCGCCGCGGCGGGAGCGGTTGGTGCGAGCGTCGCCCATGAGCTGCGCAACGCCCTCGCGGTCGCGGAGTCGTCGCTCTACCTGGCGCAGCGCGATCTCGACGATCGGCCCCGCCTGCTGCGCCACCTCGACCGGGTGACGTGCGAGATCCGCAAGGCGCACGAGGTCATCGGCAGCGTCCTCGGGCTGGCGCGCGGCGAGCCGCTGCGGCGCGAACCGGCGCATGTCGGCAAGCTGATCGAGAGCGCCCGGCACGCGCTGGTCCTGCGCACGGCGGTCCGTTTCGAGGTCGCCGTCGTGCCGGCCGACCTCACGCTCCTGTGCGACCCCATCCTGCTCGAGCGCGTCTTCTCGAACCTTTATCTCAACGCGATCGAGGCGCTCGACAACGCCCCCGGCGGCTCGATCGTCACGCGCGCGTGGTGCGGCGACGAGCGCACGTACCTCGAGGTCGAGGACAACGGCCCCGGCGTCCACCCCTGCGTGGTCGACCACCTCTTCGAGCCGCTCGTGACCGCCAAGGTGAAGGGGACCGGCCTCGGGCTTGCGCTGAGCCGGGCCATCGTCGAGGCGCACGGCGGCGAGATCACGGCGACGATGGACCGCTGCACGGGCACGGCGTTCCGCATGTGGCTGCCGAGCCAGTAGCCGGTAGCGCAGGCCGAGCCCACGGCCGGTAGCGCCGGGGCGCCGGGGCGCGCCACCCGCGTGCTATTATCGTCCTCTCATGCACGGGCAAGCCAAGCGCCATCCGTCGGGACGCGGCCCTTTTCGCGCGGAGCACGTCCGTTCGGGCGACCCGTACGAGCTGTCGAACGGCCACCCCGTTTACTGTGCCCCCACGGGGGGGCGTGCCTCCGGGCCGAACCACCTGGGCAGCTCGGTCGGGGGGTGGGATCCGGCGGTCAAGGAGGCGGGCGTGGACACGGGTTACACCCTGGGCCAGGGCACCCTCCGGGCGCCGGACGTCGCGGTGGGGAACGTGCCCGACAGGCCCGGCTGGGTGAAGGGGGTACCGGAGCTCGCCATCGAGTACGCCGACGTGGGGCAGGACGAGGAGAAGCTCCAGGAGAAGATCGCCGACCTGCTCGAGGCCGGCACGAAGCTCCTGTGGGTGGTACGCCTCAACGGTCCGCGACGGGTCGAGGTGCACGAGCCCCGCCGGAAGATGCGCGTCGTGCTCCCCGGGCAGCTGCTGAGCGCGCCGGGCATCCTGAAGAACGCGGTCCCCGTCGAGGCGCTCTACGACCGCAGCGAGGCGGAGAAGGCCACGCTGACCAACCTGCTCCAGCGGCGCGGCTACGACGACCTCGACGCCGTGCTCGCTGCAGGGCGCGAAGAGGGGCGCGAAGAGGGGCGCGAAGAGGGGCGCGAGGAAGGGATCCTCGAGGGCAAGCGCGATGCGCTGAGGCGCGTCCTCGATCGGCGAGGGCTGCGGCTCACCAAGGCGGCGGCGGCGAAGATCTCGTCGTGCAGGAGCGAGCGCGCGCTGGATGGCTGGCTCGATCGCGCCCTCGTCGCGTCGACCACGGCGGAGGTGTTCAGGCGCGCGGGCCGTTGACCCCGCGCCCGCGCTCCTCGCCCGGATCAGGCGCGGCCGCGGCCGCGGACGAGCTCGGAGACGGCCTCTCCCAGGCCCTCGAGCGTGAGCGCGAACATCGGGAAGATCCCCTTGATCGCGTCGACGGTCGGGTGCGGGTAGGGGCCGATCCCGTCCGGGTTCAGCCACACGGCGCGGTCGAAATGGTCGCGGAGCATCATCAGCCACGCGGCGCCGGGCAGCCGCGCGTCGGGCTCGGACGAGGAGCCCGCCCCGCCGCCGTAGCCCGACGAGCCGAGCAGCTCGTAGGGCGCCATCGAGGCGTCTCCGACCATCACGAGCTTGTGCTGCTTGCCGCACTCGCGGAGCAGCTCCCGCACCGGGACAGGGTCCTGTAACCCTTCGGTTCTATACAACTTTTCGTAGACGCAGTTGTGGAAGTAGTAGCTCCTCAGCTCCTTCCAGTGCGTCGCGCGCTTCGCCGCGCTGAACAGCTGCGACACGAGCGCGGCGCTGGGATCCATCGAGCCGCCCACGTCCATCATCAGGATCACGCGCGTGTTCGGCCGGCGCGGGGGCCGCGTGACGATCTCGATCTCGCCCGCGTTCCTGGCCGTCGCGTCGATCGTCGCCTCGATGTCGAGCTCGCGGTCGCCTCCCTCGCGCGCGAAGGCGCGCAGCTTGCGCAGCGCCACCTCGATCTGGCGCACGTCGAGCGTGAGATCGCTGCGGTAAGGCCGGTAGCGGCGCGCGTCGGCGTTCTGCACGGCGCCGCTCCGCCCCCCCGCGGAGCCGCCGACCTGGATGCCGCTCGGGTTGAAGCCGCCGCGGCCGAACGGCGAGGTGCCGCCGGTCCCGATCCACCGGTTCCCCCCGTCGTGGCGCTCCCGCTGCTCGCGGAGGCGCTCCTCGAACCGCCGGAGCACCTCCTCCAGGTCGAGCTCCTCGATCATCGCCTTCTCCTCCTCGGAGAGGGCGCGCGTCTTGATCGGATCCCGGAGCCACGAGAGGAGCTCCTCCGCGATCGCCTTGGCCTCCACGTGCACGCCGCGGAAGTGCTGGGCGAACGCGAGATCGAAGTCGTCGAGGTGCGCCTCGGAGTGGACAAGGAGCGCCCGCGCGACGTGGTAGAAGCCGTCGAGCGAGCTCTCGTGGAGCCCCGCGGCGAGCGCGCGCGCGAGGCCGATCGCCTCCTGGGCGCCGACAGGGACCTTGCGGGCCCGGAGCTCGTAGAGGAACTCGACGAACATCGCTACGACCGGTACCGCCTGCCGCCGGCCAGCTGGTCGGCCAGGGCCGTCAGGTCCTGCTCCTTCTTGAGCAGCGCGCCGAGGAACGGCAGCGTCTTGTCGAGCTTCACCTCGCTCACGCCCGCCCTGCGCAGCACGGCGATCCAGTCGATGAGCTCGCTCGTCGAGGGCCGCTTCCGGATCCGGGTGTTCTTCCGGATCTCGTAGAAGACCTGCATCGCCTGATCGGCCAGCGACCGATCGAGCTCGGGGTGATGGACGCGGACGATCTCCCGCATGAGCTCTGCGTCCGGGAAATCGATGAAGTGGAAGACGCAGCGGCGCAGGAAGGCGTCCGGCAGCTCCTTCTCGTTGTTGCTGGTGATGAGCACGACCGGCCGCTCCCGGGCGGCGACCTCATCGCCCGTCTCGGTGATGCGGAAGCGCATCCGATCGAGCTCGTGGAGGAGGTCGTTCGGGAACTCGAGGTCTGCCTTGTCGACCTCGTCGATGAGGAGCACGACCCGCGTGGAAGCGCTGAACGCCCTCCCGAGGGGGCCGAGCTTGATGTACCGCCGGATGTCGCGCACGTCGCCGTCGCCGAAGCGCGCGTCGTAGAGCCGTTGCACGGTGTCGTACACGTAGAGCCCGTCCTGGGCCCGCGTGGTGCTCTTGACGTGCCAGGGGATGAGCTCGGCGGACAGGCTCTGCGCGACGGCCTCGGCGAGCAGCGTCTTGCCGGTGCCGGGCTCTCCCTTGACGAGGAGCGGCCGCTCCAGGACCAGCGCGCAGTTGACGGCGGCCTCGAGCGCTTCGCTTGTGAGGTAGCGTTCGGTGCCTCGAAAGCGGCGGAAATCGGACATGCCGAACGGTAGCACCCGCCGGAGCGCGCGGGCGGAGCGCGCCGGGGTCAGCGCCAGTCGCGCGCGGTGGGCGCCGACGGTCGTCTCGGCGAAGGCGGGCCGGCGAAGGCGGGCGCGATGGACGCGGGAGAGGGCTGGGACATGCAGCGAGGGCCCGGGCTCCTCGGTAGGGGGCGGCGCGATGACAGCGCGGCCGGGGGAGCCCAGCGCGAGAGAGGGCGGGAGGAGGGCCTGTTCCCCTCCAAGTACACGCCTTTGCCCCGCGATCGCGCGGTGAATCCGCGAGAGGAGCGCTGACGCCGCATCGCGGCGCGCGCTTCTGGGCATGCTCCTTGAATAGCGCTCGTCCGGAGCCGGGGCCGGGACCCAGGTGCACACCGAGACTCGAGCGGGAGGGATCGATGAGCGCGAGATCGCAGCCAGACGTGATCTGCTTTTCGCACCTGCGTTTCAGCTTCGTGTTTCAGCGGCCACAGCAACTGCTCACGCGCTGCGCGCGGCGGCGCCGTGTCTTCTTCTTCGAAGAGCCGGTGTTCGACGGCGGGCCCCCGCGCCTCGAGGAGACCGCGACCCAGCATGGCGGCCTCTGCGTCGCGACTCCACACCTGCCTTCCGGCACCGAGCCGTCGCGGGCCTCCGCCATGCAACGCGAGCTCCTCGACGGCATGATGAAGCGCCACGCGATGAGCGACTGCGTGCTCTGGTATTACACGCCAATGGCGCTCTCGTTCTCTCGGTACCTCGTGCCCGCAGCGACGGTGTACGATTGCATGGACGAGCTCTCGGCCTTCTCCGGGGCGCCCCCGGCGCTCAAGGTGCGCGAGGCCGAGCTCCTGCGCCGCGCCGACCTGGTCTTCGCCGGCGGCGCGAGCCTCTACGAGGCGAAGCGCGCGCTGCACCCGAGCGTGCACGCGTTCCCGAGCAGCGTCGACGTCGCGCACTTCGCCCGCGCGCGCGCCGCTTCCCGCGTCGAGCCCGCCGACCAGGCGGAGATCCCGCGGCCGCGCCTGGGTTTCTTCGGCGTCCTCGACGAGCGCATGGATCTCGATCTCCTCGCCGCCGTGGCCGCGCTGCGACCGGCCTGGCAGATCGTGCTCGTGGGGCCGGTGGTCAAGATCGACCGGGCGACGCTGCCCCGCGCGCCGAACATTCATATCCTGGGGCAGAGGCGATATGAAGAGCTCCCCGCGTATCTCGGGGGCTGGGACGTGGCGCTCCTGCCCTTTGCCCGGAACGAGGCCACGCGGTTCATCAGCCCCACGAAGACGCCGGAGTACCTGGCCGGCGGCAGGCCCGTCGTCTCGACGTCGATCCGCGACGTGGTGCGGCCCTACGGCGAGCTCGGGCTCGTGCGCATCGCGGACGCGCCCGGCGACTTCGTGGCCGCCGTGGAGGCGGCCCTCGCCGAGGAGCGCGGCGCGCGGCTCGCGCGCGCGGACGACTTCCTCGGGCAGGGCTCGTGGGACGCCACCTGGGCCAGGATGGACCGGCTCCTCGAGGGGGCGCTGGAGGCTCGCGGCCGGGCCGCGACGACGAGGTGAGCCATGTTCGATTACCTCATCGTCGGCGCAGGCTTCGCCGGGTGCGTCCTCGCCGAGCGGCTCGCCCGCGGCGCCGGCAAGAAGGTCCTGCTCTGCGACGTGCGCATGCACATCGGCGGGAATGCGTACGACCATCACGACGCCGCTGGCATCCTCGTGCACAGGTATGGACCGCACATCTTCCACACGAACTCTCGGGAGGTCTTCGATTACCTGTCTCAGTTCACCGAGTGGCGCCCCTACCAGCACCGCGTGCGCGCCTGGGTCGACGGGCAGCTCCTGCCCATCCCGATCAACCTCGACACGATCAACGGCCTCTACGGCCTGAGCCTCAACGCGCTGGAGGTCGAGGGCTTCCTCGCCTCGAGGGCCGAGCGGCGCGAGAGCATCCGCACGTCGGAGGACGTGATCGTCAGCAAGGTGGGGCGCGAGCTCTACGAGAAATTCTTCCGCAGCTACACGCGCAAGCAGTGGGGCCTCGACCCGTCGGAGCTCGACGCCTCGGTGACGGCGCGCGTCCCGGTCCGCACGAACCGGGACGACCGCTACTTCGCCGACACCTACCAGGCGATGCCGCTCCACGGGTTCACGCGGATGTTCGAGCGGATGATCGACCACCCGGGCATCAAGATCCTGCTCAACACGGACTACCGCGAGATCTGCCATGCCGTCCCGCACCGCGAGGTGATCTACACAGGCCCGGTCGACGCCTATTTCGATTACCGGTTCGGGAAGCTGCCCTATCGCTCGATCGAGTTCAAGTTCGAGACGAAGGACCAGGAGGTGTACCAGGCGGCGCCTGTCATCAACTATCCGAACGAGTACAGCTACACCCGGGTCACCGAGTTCAAGTACCTCACCGGTCAGGCGCACCCGAGGACGACGATCGTCTACGAGTTCCCGAAGGGCGACGGCGACCCGTACTACCCCGTGCCGCGGCCGGAGAATGCGGTGCTTTATCGCAAGTACGAGGAGCTCGCCCGGTCGACCGCCGGCGTCCACTTCGCCGGCCGGCTCGGCACGTACCGTTACTACAACATGGACCAGGTCGTCGCCCAGGCCCTCACCCTCTACACGAAGCTGACGGGCGCCCCGGGCTGGCGGTCCCTCGCGGAGGCGGCGTGAGCAGGGCCGCCGGGGAGGGCGGCGAGCCGGCGATCGAGCTGTGGGGCGGCGTCGAGTGCACGGTGAACCGTGTCCGCGACGTGTACCACGATCAGCTCGATCGGAGCGGCCACGCGCACCGGCTCGACGACCTCGACCGCTTCGCCGAGCTCGGGATCCGGGCGCTGCGGTACCCCGTGCTCTGGGAGCGCACGGCGCCCGACGGCCGCGCGCGCTTCGCGTGGGCCGACGCGCGCCTCGGG
>JAICEP010000156.1 GCA_025924095.1 Sorangium sp. | reverse complement strand
TCTGCCTCGGCTTCTTCCCCTCGTCTTTCTCGCTCGAGACGCTCGGCTTCAATCTGTGGATGGCCGCCGTCGGCCCCTGCCCTCTGCTCGACGCCCTCGCCCCCAGCCTGCGCCAGCGCGGAGCCAACCTGCGCTACCTCGAGCACAAGGAGCGCACCACCCTCGCCGACCTCGCGCGCCAGGCCATCTTGCACGCGCTCGCCGAGTCCGACACGCCGCTGCGCCGCCGCCGCATCGCCCGCGGTCTCGCCGCCGCGCGCGCCTCGTATCTCCGCTGGCAGGACGCCATGCTCGGGCGCAATATCCCCTTCTCTCCTCGAGACTTCGTCCTCGATGGCATCCGGCGCAAGGCGCGCTTCGCGGTCGAGCACCACCGCGACATCCGGCTCGCCAAGTGCAGCGTCGCCGAGCTGCTCGCCCAGGGCGGCGACGCGCACGAGCTCTTGCTCGACAAGCTCGCCGCCTCCAGGCTCGTCAAGCCCGGCGACCCGGACCACAGCCGCTTCATCAGCCACTCCATCACCCTCGATGGCCCCATGTTCGACGCCTTCACCCCCGCCGAGAAGCTCGACCTGCGCGAGTGGATCGAGCGCCTCGGTGAACCGACCCTCTCACCCCGACCCGAGCCAGTCCCGCTCGCCGGGCGCTATACCCCACCGCAGGATCCCGACGACCTCGAGCGCTTCGCCTTCGAGCGTTACGGTGGGCTCTCCAACAACGACCTCTACTACGGCTTCGCCAACGCCGACCTCCACCCCGCGATCATCGTGTTTGGCCGGGTCTTCGTCGCCGAAGCGCTGGAGCGTCTGTGTCACGCGCTCGACAACGACCCGCGGCTCGGTTCGATGAACCCGCCCCGATACTCGGAGCGCGCCGCAGCGGAGATGGTGGCCGAGCAGCACGAGAAGAACGTGCGCTCACGCAGCAAGAACGAGCCTGAGGCCGAGGGGCGACCGGGCGGCGGCGGCCCGACGAACCCCATCGCCGCCATCTTCGATGGTTGCTGGCTACAGGGCTTCGCGGACGTGCGGCGCGCGGAGCACGAGGAGTACGGCTGGCTGTTTCGCATCTATGCCTCCGAGCATGGGGATGGAGAGCTCGAATGGAATCACGACCTGATCTTTCGCCTGGCGCTCCCCGAGCTCGGGCCCGACGTGATGTTGCCGAAGACGGACCGTCGGCTCTATGAGCTGTTCGCGATCGGCGTGGGCTCGATGGCGACGCTCGCGGTGTCGTTGAACACGCAGCACTTCCTGCCGGAGATCCTGGGGCTGAACCTCGGGATCGAGGCCACCGGCGTCGGCGGCGAGTACCTGGATAGCTGGAAGGTGGCCCGAGCCGAGGGCGCCGGCTCGCACTACAAGGCGCTCGCGGCGCGGCTCCACAATAGCATCGACAACTATGCCGATGGTCACACCAAATGGTCGCTGGCCGCCGTGCAGGCGTTCATGCGTCGAGTGAAAGAGGCAGCGCCTTCCCAGCTCGACGCGCAGTGGCGCCGCATCTGGCGGCTCTGGCGATGCCAGGACATCTTCACACACGGCACCGAGACCGAGAAGCAAGCGCTCGCCGAGCACTTCGGCGTGACCAGCCTGGCACCGACGGGCTGAAGACCTCCGGAGAGAGCTCGACCTCCACTGCAGTCACACGCACGAAGAGCGAGAAATTCTGGTGTTGCAAATGAAAATGAAAGTCATTATACTCGTCGGCCATGGTGAATCGTAGGGCCCGGACTACCGGATGAACTGAACGAACGGCTGGCGCTCGGCGCGTTTGTGTCGCGAGCGCTACGGCGCGGAGGGGGAGGAAGACGCGTCTGCGATGCCGCCGATGCACGGGATGCGGCTGCGTTCGTGCGACACCCCGGGCGGGGTGTTGCGCGGAGTCGAGGGACTCGGGAGCGACGAGCATGTTGCGAGAACAAGGGTTGGGCGGTCAGGTGAGCGTGAGCCACGTGGCGAGCAAAGGCCGCTGGAAGATGCCGGTCATCAGCCCCAAGGGCGGCAGCAGAGAGCAGGGCTTTGCGTGGCTGAGGGACGCGGCGCCGGAGCTGCTCGTCGAGCTCTGCGCGAGCGGCGCGCTGCTGCTGCGCGGCTTCGGATGGAAGGACGCCGCGGACTTCTCGCGCGCGGCGGAGACGCTGTCGCCGAACATCGCCCAGTTCGACGAGGAGTCGTCGCCGCGGCGAGCGGTGTCGGGGTCCGTGTGGACCTCCACCGAGTACCCGGCGGCGTACCCGATCCAGTTTCATAACGAGTATTCCTACAGCGCGGCCTGGCCGATGCGGCTCTTCTTCTTTTGCACGCGGCCGGCGGAGCGCGGCGGTGAGACGCCGCTCGCGGACAGCCGTCGCGTGTTGGATCGCATCTCGGAGGCGACGCGGGCGCGCTTCGAACGGAGCGGCGTGCTGTATCAACGGCGCTTTTCGGCCAACATGGGCGTGGACTGGCGCCACGCCTTTCACACGGATGACCCGGGCCAGGTCTCGGCCAAGTGCGAAGCCCTCGGCATTCAGGCGATCTGGGGAGGCGGCGAGCTGCGCACCCGGCAGAGCGGCGAGGCCGTGCTGCGACATCCGCAGACCCGCGAGCCGACCTGGTTCAATCACGCCTTCATCTTCAATGTGCGATCGCTCGAGCCGATCGAGCTGCGCGAGGCGTTGCTGCTCGAGCCCGAGGACAAGCTCCTCACCAACACGTTCTACGGAGACGGCGAGCCCATCGAGGACCACGTCATGGAAGAGCTGCGGCGAGCGTACGCGGCCGAGGCGCTGCTGTTTCCCTGGCAAGCGGGCGACATGCTGATGATCGACAACATGCTGTGCTCGCACGCGCGCTCGCCGTTTCGCGGCGCGCGCCAGGTGTTGACGGTGATGACGGACAAAGTGTGGCGCAAGGAAGTCCTCTCGCACCCGACGATCGGGGCGGCGAGCTGAAAGGGTCATCGATGGCAGAGCCAGTGAACAACAGGCCGAAGATCGAGCGCCAGCAGCGGCGCGGCTTCTCGGGCGATCTGGCGGCGCTGGCCGGGTTCGTGGGGACGAACGGCGCCGCGCAGCTGCCGGTCTTGTGCGAGCCGCGCTTGCCGGGCGTCAACCTCGCCAGCTGGGGCGCGGCGCGCCGCGAGGAGATCGAGGCGACTTTGCTGCGGCACGGCGCCGTCCTGTTTCGCGGTTTCGATGTCAAGGGGGTCTCCGATTTCGACGCCTGCGTGCAGGCCATGTCGGGGGGCGCCGTGCACTACAATTTCCGCGCGTCGCCGCGCACGCAGGTGGACAGCCGCTTCAACGTCTACACGTCGACAGACTATCCAGCGAACGAGCGCATCTTCCCGCACAATGAGCACTCGTATTCACCGGTGTTCCCGCTGCAGCTGTACTTCTACTGCGAGGTGCCGGCGGCGGCCGGCGGCGAGACGCCGCTGGGGGACACGCGAGCCCTGCTGCGCCGTATCCGCCCCGACGTCCGCGAGCGCTTCGTCTCGCGCGGCATCATGTATGTCCGCAACTACGGCGATGGCATGGGCTTGCCCTGGCAGACGGTGTTCCAGACCGACGATCGGGCCGAGGTGGAGCGCTACTGCCGCGAGGTGGGCATCACCCCGGAGTGGAAACCCGGCGATCGGCTGCGCACGCGCGTGGTGGGGCCCGCGGTCGTCAAGCACCCGCAGACCCGAGAGGACGTCTGGTTCAATCACGCGACGTTCTTTCACGCGCTGACGCTGCCCGAGAGCGCGCGCGACCGGCTGCTCGCAGAGTTCTCCGAGCAGGACCTGCCGCAGAACACGTTTTACGGTGACGGCAGCCCGATCGAGCCGGACGTCATTCGCTACCTGCAGGACATCTACCGCGAAGTGATGACGGAGTTCCCCTGGCAGGCCGGGGACGTGGTGCTGCTCGACAACATGCTTGTGTTGCACGCGCGCAATTCCTTCACGGGTCCGCGCCGTGTGCTGACGGCGATGGCGCGCCCGCAGAAGAGCGCTGAGCTGGAGCGCCCTGCCAGCTGAGGCGCGGACCTTTCATTCGGCACTTTCTTCAGGACAATGTCATGAACGAGCTACAGCAGCACACGGAGGGGTTCCGTCTCTCGCGCCAGCAGGCCGACGCCGTGGACGCCGAGCGGCGGCTAGGCCGCCCGCTCATGTTGCGCGGCACGCGCCGCCTCGATGGCGAGGTCGAGCTGCCACGGCTCGCCGCCGCGCTGGAGCGCGTGTGCGCTCGGCACGAGATCTTGCGCACGGTCTTCCGCGACGTCGCGGGGCTCGGCCATCCGCTGCAGGTCATCGACGCGGTCCCGACCTACCGACTCACCGAAGCTGCCCTCGACGACGGCTCCGAGCGCGCGCCCGCGCTCGCTCCGTCCGATCCAGCCGCAGGCGCCATCCTGTCGGTCTCGGTGCGCCGCTCCGAGCGGGGGAGCGACGTGTGCGTGCTCGCGCCGAGCTCGCGCCTGGACGAAAGCTCGATGGAGGCGCTGCTGGCGGAGCTCGAGGCCGCCTTGAAGGGTCAGGAGACCGACGGCGATCCGTTCCAGTACGTCGACTACTCCGAGTGGCAGCACGAGCTCTTGCAGAGCGACTGGGGCCGCCAGGCGCAGAGCTTCTGGGCGAGCCGGCAGCGGGCCGACGCGCTGGCCGCCACGCTGCCGTTCGAGAGAAGCGCGGCGGCAGAGTCAGCGGTCGGCGTGGTCGAGCTCGATTTCGAGCGCCTGCGTCCGGCGCTTTCGCAGCTCGGCCGCGCTCTGGACATGACGGCGCGGGACGCGTTGTTCTGCATCTGGGCCGCGTTCGCCGCGCGCGCGTTCGGCCGAAACGACGTGACGATCGCGGTCGTGGCCGACAAGCAGGAGGCGGAGCTGGAAGGCGCGCTCGGGCGCTTCGCGCGCCGCATCCCCGTGTCCTGCGCGTTCGACCCGGCGGCGAGCCTGCGTCAGAGCTTCACGACGGCGCACGCGTGCTTCGCAGAGTGCCTGGCCTGGCGCGAGGCGTTCGTCGAGTCCTCGTTCTGGGGGCACGCCGCGGGGCTGCCGTCGTACGCGCTCGGCTTCAGCTATCGAGAGCTCGTGGGCTCGGCGGGTGATCGGCAGCGCACGCGCGTGGAGCTCGACCCGGCCGCGCTGGAGCGGCTGCGGCTCGAGCTCGTGGCCGACGCGGAGGCGACCGTCGTGCGCCTGCTGTACCGAGAGAGCGCCCTCGAGCGCGCCACGGTGGAGGTCTGGGCCGAGCAGCTCGCGACCTTCGCGGGCAGGGTCGGGGCGGCTCTCGATCAGCCCTCGCGCAGCGTGTCCTTGCTCGGCGAGGCCGAGCGGCGCCGGCTCCTCGAGCAGCTCGCTGGACGGCCCACGCGCCCGACGAGCGAGCCGTGTTTCCTGCACGAGCTGTTCGAGGCGGCAGCGCGCAAGTACCCCGAGCGACCGGCGATCGTCCACCGCGACGTCGAGCTCAGCTACGGCGAGCTCGAGCGGCGCGCGCAGCAGGTGGCGCACCATCTGCTCGCGCAGGGGGTCGGCCCGGAAGAGGTCGTCGCCGTGTACGCCGGGCGTTCGTGCGAGCTGATCGTGGCGCTGATCGGCATCCTGAAAGCCGGCGCGGCGTATTTGCCGCTCGATCCGAGCTATCCCGCCGAGCGCTTGCGCATGATGGTCGAGGACGCGCACGTGCGGCGCGTGCTCGTGTTCGCGCCCGTCGGCGCGGCGCCGGAGCTCGGCGACGCCGAGTCGATCTCCCTCGCGGAGGGCTCGCCGGTGTGGCGGGCGCCGGTCGGCGCGCTGCGCGCCGAGGGCTCGCCGGGCCGGCTGGCGTACATGATCTACACCTCGGGGTCGACGGGCAAACCCAAGGGCGTGATGGTCAGCCACGAGAACGCCGTGGCGTCGACCCGCGCTCGCTTCGGGTTCTACGACTGGGACCTCGAGTGCTTCCTCCTGCTCTCGTCGGTGTCGTTCGATAGCTCCGTCGCCGGCATCTTCTGGACCCTCGCCTCCGGGGGTCGCCTGTGTCTGCCCGAGGACGGCGAGCACAAGGACGCGAGCTCGATCGTCGAGCTCATCCGGCGGCGCGGCGTGACGCACCTGCTCACGCTGCCGTCGTTCTACGAGCAGCTGCTCGGTGAGCTCGGCTCGAGCCGCGTGCGCGGCGTGATCGTCGCGGGCGAGGCGTGCCCGGCCGCGCTCGCGCGGCGCCATTTCGACGCGTTGCCGGAGGTGCGCCTTGTCAACGAGTACGGCCCGACCGAGGGCACCGTGTGGAGCACGGCGTGGCGGCTGCGTGCCGGCGACACCGGCCCGGTGCCGATCGGGGGGCCGATCGAGACGACGCGCGCCCACGTGCTGGATCCAGCGCTGGGGCTCGCGCCGATCGGCGCGACGGGAGAGCTCTTCATCGCCGGCCAGGGCATCACGCGCGGCTACTTCCGGCGCCCGTCGCTGACGGCGGAGCGCTTTCTGCCCGATCCGCACGGCCAGCCGGGCGAGCGCATGTACCGCACCGGCGATAGCGTGCGCCTCCGGCCCGACGGCGCCCTCGAGTTCTTCGGGCGCGTCGATCAGCAGGTCAAGCTGCGCGGCTACCGCATCGAGCTCGGCGAGATCGAGTCCCGCATCCTGGAGCACGCCGAGGTCGCGGAGGCGGCGGTGGCCGTGCGCGAGCTCTTGCCGGGGCAGGGGAGGCTTGTGGCGTACGTGGTGCCTGCGGCTCGCGCCGTGGCGAGCGACGCGGACGCCTGGCGCGGCCTCGAGGAGCGGCTGCGCGAGCACCTGTCGAGCCGCTTGCCGGAGTTCATGCAGCCGGCGCACTGGGTGGCGCTCGCGGTCTTTCCGCAGACCCCGAACGGCAAGATCGACCGCGCCGCGCTGCCAGAGCCCGCGCGCGAAGCGACGAGCGAGCACGTGGCGCCTCGCGATGACCTCGAGCAGCGGCTGGCCGACGTCTGGCGGCAGATCCTCAAGGTCGAGCGCGTCGGCGTGCACGACAACTTCTTCAAGCTCGGCGGCGACTCGATCGTCTTGCTGCAGGTCGTGGCGCTCGCGCGCCAGCAAGGTTTCCAGCTCACCGCGCGCGACGTCTTCGGTCACCCCACCGTCGCGACGCTCGCCGCGTTCGTCGCCGCGGAGCGCCTCGTGGACCCTGCGGGCAGGTCGCTCCACGCAGAGCTGCCGCTCTCGCCCGCGCAGCGCTGGTTCTTCGCGGAGCACGGCGCGGCGCCGGACGTCCAGAGCCAGTGGCGCATCTTCGAGCCGAGCGAGCGGCTCGACCCCGAGCGGCTCGAGCGCTGCCTGCGCCAGCTCGTCGAGCAGCACGACGCCCTGCGTCTGTCCTTCGCCAAGACCGCGGATGGCAGCCTGCGCCAGGCGCACGTGCCGGTCGACGTGTTGCATGAGCGCTGGGCGCGAGCCCCGCTGCTCGAGCGCTGCGCGCTCGCCGACCTGGGCGCGTTGCCGGCCCGCATCGACGCCGCCCGCGCTCGCCTGCGCCTCGAGGAGGGGCGCCTGCTCGGCGCGCTGCTTGTCGAGCTCGACGGCGCCCAGCGGCTCGTGCTTGTCGTGCATCGCCTGGTCGTCGATCCCGTGTCCTGGCAGGTGCTCGCCGACGACCTCGGGGAGCTGGTTCGAGACGGAGAAGGCGACCGGACCCGCTTGATTGGCCGCTCGATCCCGGTCGCGAGCTGGGCCGAGGCGTTGATGCAAAGGGCCGCCGGCCCGGAGCTCGTGGCGGAGCTCGATCACTGGCGAACCCAGCTGTTCGACGCGCGCTCGGAGACTTTCCCCCGCGATCACGCCTACGCCGGGTACTCGGCGGAGGTCGCGGGCTTGAGCGTGGAGCTCGACGCCACGCTGCTCGCGACCTTGCGCGATCGTGTCTGCCCGTCGCGCCGGGTCAGCCTGGAGGACGTGTTGCTCGCTGCCTTTGCGCGCGTGCTCTGCCGCTACGGTCGCAAGAGCTCGATCGTGGTCACGCTCGAGCGCCAACGCGCGTCGCGCCCCTTCGAGGGCGTCGAGCTCGGCCGCAGCGTGGGCTGGCTGTCGAGCCATTTCCCGGTGCGCCTGCGGCCCGAGATGCATGGCGCCGCCTCCGGTTTGTCCAGCGTCGTGAGGGTCGAGCGACAGCTCGCCAGCGTGCCGGGCAGCGGGCTCGGCTACGGCGTCGCGAAGTACCTGGCCGCCCGCGACGTGGCGGACGCGATCGCGGACGCTGCATGGCCGCGCGCGGCCTTCTCTCTCCGCCAGCACGACAGTCCCCCGGAAGGGCTGCTCCGGCCGAGCGCGCTTGCGGCAGGGCCGGTGAGCGCCGGCGCCCCGGGCGCGTGGCTGAGCCTCGAGGCTGCGCTGGTCGACGACCGTCTGAGCTTGTCGTGGGTCTACCAATGCGCGCTGTATCGCGAGGAGACCGTTGCTGCGCTCGCGCGGGACCTGTGCGCCGAGCTCGAAGAGCTCGCGGCCCAGGCCGCCGTCGCGCCGCCCCGCGCGGTCGAGCCCGGTGATTTCCCGCTCGCTCGCCTCGACCGCACCGCGCTGGAGGAGCTCGCCCTCGACTGGACAGAGATCGACGACGTCTTGCCCTTGAGCCCGATGCAGCAAGGCATGCTGCTGCACACCCTGCTCGAGCCCGGGTCCGGCATCTACCTGATGCAGGACCACTACCACATCGACGGCGTGGTGGACGCGACCCAGCTGGCCGACGCCTGGGCCGAGGTGGCGCGCCGTCACTCCGCGCTGCGCGCGCAGTTCGTGTGGCGGCAAGAACGCAGGATGCTGCAGGTGATCCGGCGCGACCTGCCGGTGCCCCTCGAGCAGCTCGACTACCGCGGGCTGGACGAGGCGTAGCAGCACGGGCGGCGGGCGGTGCTCCTTCGCCTCGAGCGTGAGCGCGGCTTCGACATGGGCCGCGCGCCGCTCTGGGCGGTGCGCTTGGTGCGGCTCGGCGAGGCGCGCTACGAGCTCGTGATCAGCCACCATCACATCATCATGGACGGCTGGAGCTGGGGCCTCGTCTGGCTCGACGTGTGCGCCATCTACCAGGATCTGCTCGACGGCAAATCGCCGCGGCGGCCCGCGGCGCCGTCCTATCGTGAGTTCATCGCCTGGCTCGAGGAGAAAGACCCGGAAGCTGCGGCCCGCTACTGGCGCGCCGCGCTCGCGGGCTTCGAGGAAGCGACGCCGTTGCCCTTCGACCGCGCGCCGGCGCCGGAGGCGGGCGTCTCGCGCGTCGACGCGGTGCGCTCGACGTGGTCCGAGGCGGAGACGCGCGCGCTCGCCGAGCTGGCGACACGTCACGGCCTCACGACCAACACCTTCTTGCAAGCGGCGTGGGCCATGACGCTGAGCCGCTACAGCGGCCGGCGCGACGTGCTGTTCGGCGTCACCGTCGCGGGCCGCCCGCCGGAGCTGCCGGAGCTGCAGCGCGCTGTCGGGCTGTTCATCAATACCATCCCTTTGCGCCTGAGCTTGCCCGACGAGCGCGTGCGCGTCTCGGCGTTCTTGCGGGCGCTGCTCGAGCAGAACGTCGAGATGCGCCAGCACGAGGACCTGCCGCTCGTGCGCGTGCAGGCGCTCTCCACCCTCCCGAAGAGCGAGCCTCTCTTCCACAGCCTGCTCGTGTACGGGAACGTGCCGCTCGACAGCTCCGTGCTGCCGCACGTCCAGGATCTGCGGGTGCGCGGCGGTGAGTCGCGCGTGCACACCAACTATCCCCTGACGGTGATGGTCCTGCCTGGGCCCGAGCTGGCCATCGATCTGTCGTTCGACGAGCGCTTCTTCGAGCGCGCGACGGTGGCTCGCCTGCTCGCCGAGCTCGAGCGCTGGCTGCGCGCGCTGATCGCGGGCTTCGAGCGGCCGCTGTCCGAGCTCGCGCGCGCGTCCGAGGCCGAGCGTCGCGCCCTGCTCGAGCACGGGCGGGGGCCCGAGCGTCGCGTGCGCGACGAGCGCGGGTATTCCGCGTTGGTCGTCGACCGCGCCCGCCGCACGCCCGACCGTGTCGTGGCGCGTTGCGCGGGGCAGAGCATGACGTACGCCGATCTCGAGGCGCGCTCGGCGCAGGTCGCGGCTGGTTTGCGCGCGCGGGGTGTGCCGCTCGAGGGTCGGGTCGGGGTGGTGGTCGAGCGCGGGCTGGAGCTGCTGGCGTTCGCGATCGGCGCGCTGCGCGCGGGCGCGGTGTACGTCCCGCTCGATCCGTCGCACCCGCCGGAGCGCCTGGTGCGCACGCTGGTGCGCGCGAAGATCCGCGTCGTGCTCTGCTCGCCCACGACCGAACGGCTGCTGCGAGCGGCGCTCGATGAAGCCAATGTCGCCACCGAGGTGGAGCCGTGGGTGCCCCCTGCGACGGTCGAGGGCGAGGTGGCGGCGCGCTCCGACGCTCCATACGCCGGGCCGAGGAGCGTGGCGTACGTGATCCACACGTCGGGTTCGACGGGCGAGCCGAAGGGCGCGATGGTCGAGTACGCGGGGATGTTGAACAACGTGCTGGGCAAGATCACGGACCTCGGGCTGACGGAAGAGGACGTGATCGCGCAGACGGCGTCGGCGGCGTTCGATATCTCGGTGTGGCAGCTATTGACGGGGCCGGCGTGCGGCGCGCGGCTGGAGGTCGTGCCCGACGCGATCGCGCACGATCCGGTGGCGCTCTTGCGGCACGTGCAGGCGACCGGGATCACGGTGCTGGAGAGCGTGCCGAGCCTGATCGAGGCGATGCTGTCGGAGCCGGCGCAGCCGCTGCCGAGCTTGCGCTGGATGATCACGACCGGGGAGGCGATGTCGCCGCAGCTCGCGCGTCGCTGGCGGGAGCGCTATCCGGAGATCAGGCTCTTGAACGCCTACGGTCCGGCAGAGTGCGCCGACGACGTGGCGCTGTGCCGGATCGACGCGTCGAGCGAGGAGCGGCTGCACCTGTCGATCGGGCGCGCGACGGACAACAACCGGCTCTACGTCCTCGACGCCAACCTGGATCTCGTGCCCTTCGGTGCGACGGGTGAGCTGTGCATCGCGGGGATAGGTCCGGGGCGCGGCTACATGGATGCACCCGGGCACACGGCGCGCGCGTTCGTGCCGAATCCTTACGCCGAGGAGCCCGGCGAGCGGCTGTATCGAACCGGGGACCTGGTGCGATTCGAGCCGGACGGGAGCCTTGCGTTCGTCGGCCGCGCCGACCACCAGGTCAAGATCCGCGGCTACCGCGTGGAGCTCGGTGAGATCGAGGCGCGGCTGCGCGAGCATCCGGCGGTCAAGGAGGGGGTGGTCGTCGCCAAGCACGGCGCCCAGGGCAAGCTGCTTGTCGCGTACGTGGTGGCCGCCGCCGAGCGCGAGGTACGCGCCGCCGAGATGAAGGAGCACCTGGCGCGCCTGCTGCCGCGCTACATGGTGCCGTCGCACATCGTGGTGCTGGAGCAGCTGCCGTTGAACGCGAACGGCAAGCTCGACCGCAAGGCGCTGCCGGACCCCGATCTGGGGGCGGAGGGGGCGCGGCAAGACTACGTGGCGCCGATCACGTCGCTCGAGCAGACGATCGCCGAGATCTGGAGCGAGGTGCTCACGCTGGAGCGCGTCGGGCGGCACGATGACTTCTTCGAGCTCGGCGGCCACTCGTTGCTCGGCGTGCAAGTGATCGCACGGCTACGGCGTCGCACCGGGCGCGACGTGCCCCTGCGGGCGCTCTTCGAGGCCAGCCAGCTTGCCCGGTTTGCGGAGCTCGCGCAGGAAGGGTGGCTCGCCGAGCCGCATGTCGACGAGCGGCGAAAGGCATAGACGATCCATGACGAACACGACGAGTGAAAAGCGGCACACCGCGGGCTTCGCCGGCCTTCGAGGCGACGTGTTGCTCACCGGTGCCAGCGGCTTCCTCGGCATTCACTTGCTGCATGATCTGTTGGCCTGCGGCGCGAGCGTCAGCTGCCTGTTGCGAGGGGAGAGCGAGCAGCGGGTGCGGCAATCGCTCGAGGACAAATG
>JAICEP010000155.1 GCA_025924095.1 Sorangium sp. | reverse complement strand
CTCGCCTCGCGGCGGGCTCGATTTTGCGTGGGCTCGCCTCGCGGCGGGCTCGTTCCGCGGCGGGCTCGCGTCCGCTGTCACCCTGGCGGCTCTGCGCTGGGGTGTGGCCGCGCATTTTCACCACAGCGGGGCAAAACGCCCTGTCCGCAGGATGCGCGTCACGACGGCTCATCGCCTCCGTACGGTGTTCTGAACTCGAATCCATGGCCCGCAGCGCGCTGGACTGAAGCGCATGAAGAAGGAGCTGACCAGGTGAGCAAAGGAAGAGGCTCAACAAGCTCGGTCGGAAGGTCCTCGAGCCTGTGCTGCCCGTTGAGGCGTTCCGGGGCGGGCCCCGCACGAGCATCTCGCGCCTGACGCTCTCCTGGGGTAGGTTCCGCCGCCGATGGACACCCGAACTTACTTCCAGGGCAAGAGCGTTCTCGTCACCGGCGGATCGAGCGGCATCGGCCTGTCGTTCGCGCGGCTGGTCGCCGGCTACGGCGCCGCGGTGACGCTTGTCGCGCGCCGCCGCGCCCTCCTCGACGAGGCGGCGGTGGGCATCCGGCGGGAGCACCCGTCGGCGCGGGTCGACGTCCTGGAGCTCGACATCAGCCGGGCGGACGACGTCGCGCGGGCGATGGAGTCGCGGATGGCCGAGCGCCCGATCGATCACCTCGTGAACAACGCGGGCGTCGTGATGCCGGGGCGCTTCCTCGATCTGCCGATCGAGGAGTTCCGCGGCATGATGGACGTGAACTTCTTCGGCGCCGTCCACCTGTGCAAGGCGGTGCTGCCGGCGATGGTGGCGCGCGGCAGCGGCCATGTGCTCAACGTCTCGTCGCTGGCGGGCGTGGTCGGCATCTACGGCTACACGCCGTACGCCGCGAGCAAGTTCGCGCTGATCGGCTTCTCGCAGTCGCTTCGCGCGGAGATGTGGCCGCACGGCGTCCGGGTGAGCGTGTGCATGCCGCCCGACACCGACACGCCGCAGCTCGCGTTCGAGAACCAGTACAAGCCCGCGGAGACCAAGGCCATCGCGGGCAAAGTGAAGACGCTGGAGCCGGACGCGGTGGCGCGCAGCATGGCCGACGGCATGGCGCGCGGCCGGTTCGAGATCTACCCCGACCTCGGCTCGCGCGTGGGCGCGATCGCGCAGGGGGTGCTCCCGGGCGTGGTCCGCTGGGTCTGCGACAGCGCGCAGCGGAAGGCCGGCCCGGCGGCGGGCTGAGCGCACGGGCGGGCGGCGTGGGGCTCGCCCGCTTCCGCCCGATTCGACACCTCCTGGCATTCCACGCATCAGGTGCGCTGGCCGGCGCATCCGCTGCGTCCCGAGCTGCTCCTCGCGGTGTGCTGGCGCGGCGCCCCGGAGACGGCGAGAGGCACGCTCCTTGCGTCTCGATCACGAACACACACGCGGACATCGCAGGGGAGAAAGCCATGGAATCGAATTCTTCGAGCACTTCGAGCGACACGAGGCCGTTCAACGTCCTTGCGGCCGTGGACCTCTCGCCCGCGAGCCGGGGCGTGCTCCTCCGCGCGCTGTGGCTGGCGAACGCGGAGGAGACGGGCGGCGAGGTCCACGTGGTGGCGGTGGCGGACAGCCAGCCGGAGATGCTGAGCTTGCAGGGCCTCGCCCGGACCTCGAGCGCCGCGGACGCCGCGCAGCGGCTCCAGGAGCTCGCGACGAGCGTCGTCAACGAGTTCGCCGTGCCGTCGCGGCCCGCGCACGTCGAGCGCGTGGTCACGCACCTCCTCACGGGCGATCCGGCCCGGGAGATCGTCTGGCTCGCGGCGCACGTCGACGCGGATCTCATCGTGGTGGGCACGCACGGGCGCACCGGCGTGAAGCGCGTCCTGCTCGGCTCGGTCGCCGAGCGCGTCGTGCGGACCGCGGGGTGCCCTGTCTGCGTCGTGCGCGACAAGCACCACGACGACTCCTGGCGCGTGCCGGAGATCGAGCCGCCCTGCCCCGATTGCCTCGTGGCGCGCAACCGGAGCGGCGGAGCGAACCTGTGGTGCGAGCGCCACCAGGGCCATCTCCACACGCACGTTTACTCGGGTGCCGAGACGACGCGGACGGTGCGGCGCGCGATGAGGCCCTGGGGGTTCTCGACCTGACCTGAGCTGAACGCTCGCCGCGCCCGCGGACCCCGAGCGCCATCGTGCTTCACGTCGCGCCGGCGAGCGCGCGAGCGAGCTCGCGCAGGAGCGCGGCCCCGTCTCCCTCGTACGCCCGGCCGTGCATGCAGGCGAGCATGCGAGGGGACGTGGCGGCGAGCTTCTCGAGGAGCTGGGGCGCATCGCGGCCGTGCGCGTAATAATCCATCGCCCGGCGCATGGCCTCGCTCGGGGCGAGGATGTCGTCGCGCGTGAGCGCGGGGTGGTCGGCACCGGGCTGCGTGAAGAGATCGCCACAGAGCAGCGTGGCAGTGGACTCCTCGAACAGATAGCCGCACTCCCAGCCGTGCGGCAGGTGGGGCGCGTCGAGCCAGCGCACCCGTCGCCGGCCCAGCTCGAGGACCTCGCCGTCCTGGAGCGCCCGCGGCGCGCGGTCGAACATGTCCGCGTCGACCATCGCGGCGATCCGCCCACACACCGGCACCGCCTGCGGGGCGGCGTCGAGCAGCTCGTTCATGGCGCCGCACTCGTCCGACTCGCAGTGGGAGAACGCCACGTAGCATAGCCGATCGACCGGCATCACCCGCGCGATCGCCGCGCGCACCGCCGGGAAGAGGCGGCGCGAGCCGGTGTGGAAGAGCAGCGGCGCGTCGTCGACAAGGAGATACTGATTGAACGAGAACGCCGCCTTGCCAGTCCCCACCGGGGTGTGGAGCTGGTACATGCCATCAGCCACCTCGGTGACCCGAGTCTCCATCGATGAATCCGTCATCTGCTCCTCCTCTTTCTCAAGCCGCGCGGGGCTCGCTGTCCGAAATCCAGTAGCCGTGAACGCCGCCAGGCCGGCCGGCAGGTCAGGGCGAGAGCCGCCCGGCGAGGTAAGCCAGGGCGAGCGGATACCTGTACTCGATGGCCTTGTGCGTCGCGTCGAACAGCTCGAAGCGCACGTCGGTCACGCCGATGCCGGCGAGCGCACGGCGGAACGCCTCGGCGCCCAGATCGAGGTAATACTCGTCGCGGGTGCCAGAGTCGATGTAGATGGCCCTCAGGCTCCGCAGGGCGTCGGCGTGCCTGGGCACCATCCGGACCGGATCCCAGGCCAGCCAGCGCTCCCAGATCTCCGGGATCAACGCGCCCGTGCTCGTATCCATCGGCAGGCGCACGGCGCCGTCCGGGTCGGCCGAGTAGCACGCGGCCATGCAATAGGTGTCGAGGAGCTCCGCGTCCGAGTCGTTCGCCAGGGCGGGGCGGCCGCGGAAATCGGCCCAGAAGCGCTCGAATGAGCCCTGGTAGCGGTCGCGCAGCGTGCGCGCGACCGTCCGGAACTCGGGCAGGTAGCAGACCTCGAACAGCGCGTCGCCCGCGTGCGTGGCGAGGCCGCCCCAGAGATCGGGCCGCAGCATGGGGGTGACCATGGCGCCGTAACCGCCGCTCGACTTGCCGGCGACGCCGCGGTGCTCGCGGCGCGCCAGGGTGCGGTAGGTGCTGTCGACCCAGGGGACGATCTCGTCGCAAAGATACGTGTGGTACCGGCCCGTGGCCGGCGAGTCGATGAACTGGCTGCCGCCGAGGCTCGTCCAGCAGTCGACCCAGACCACGATGCACGGCGGCGCGCCGCCCCCGGCGAAGAGCTCGTCCACGAGCTCCGGGAAGGTCTTGCGGAACGGCATGCGGTTCCTCCACATATCGAGCTGGCCGGTGAGGCCCTGGAGCATGTACACGGAAGGGTACCGACGGTCGGGCGCGTCGTCGTAACCGGGCGGCAAATAGACCCAGAGGGGCCGCTCGCTGGGGTCGCCGAGCGCGTTTCCCTCCAGCGCTCTGCTCGAAAACACGTGCTCTCGGAAAGCGCCTTTCCATTCGATCGACCAGGGTTGCATGGCCGCGGAGGATAGCCTGGATCGATGAGGCGCGGGAGCGCGGTGCGCGCCGTCACGCGATGGTTCGGCGGACCGCTGACCGCGAGCGCCGCCCGGCTGCGCTCGTCGTCGCGACGCTCCGTTGATGTCGGCGGCCTGACGCTCGCCCGGTGCGACGCTGGACAGCGCGGCGCCGCTCGGGAACACTCCGTCGTATGCGCAACGAGGGGGACGAGGATCGCGCTCAGCTGGCTCGCCGCGTGGAGGCGATGGAGCGCGAAATGGAGGCGTTGCGGGCGGACGCGCGCAGGTGGCGGGCGCTGATGGCGGCGCGCTGCTTCAGCGTGTCGATCCACCGCCCCGTCGGCAGGACGCAGCAGGTCAATCCCGGATGGGAGGCGCTCTGGCGGGCCCCGGCCGAGGCCTTCTTGCAATTGAGCTACAACATGCTGGAGGACCCGCAGCTCGTCGAGAACGGCATCATGCCGCACGTCGAGCGGTTCTTCCGCGGCGAGGAGGTCACGATACCGCCGATCAGCTACGATACCGACGCTGTCGAGGAGCTCACGGGCAGGGCCGGCGGATCCGTGTGGGTCTGCTCCTTCGGCGTGCCGGTGCGCGACGCCGAGGACGGCTTCGAGGGCGTGATGATCCAGTTCGCTGTCCCGGAGGCGGCCGAGATCCAGCACAAGTACGAGGTGCTGATCGAGGATCAGCGGGCGCTCCAGGCGTCGCTGGAGGCGCGGAACCGGGAGCTCGAGGAGACGGTGCGGCTGATCGCGGCGCAGCGCGACGCGATCCAGGCGATGAGCGTCCCGGTGATCCGCGTCGCGGACGGCGTGCTCTGTCTCCCCATCGTGGGCATGATCGACGACGCGCGGGCCGACGCGCTCCTGGAGCGCTTGCTCGAGGCGATCGCCGCGCAGCAGGCGGCGGAGGTGCTGCTCGACATCACCGGCGTGCCGGCGCTCGACGCCCGGGCCGCCGCGCAGCTCGTCGGGGCGGCCTCCGCGGCGCGGCTCCTCGGCGCGTCCTGCACGCTCGTGGGCGTCTCGCCCGCGCTGGCGCGGACCCTTGTCGAGCTCGACATCGAGCTCGGCGGCCTCGACACCGCGGCGACGCTGGCCGAAGGGCTGACCCGGGCCCTCTCCGGCCGCCGCGGGGCGGCTCAAAGGCGCACGGCGGCCGCGGCGCGCGCGCCGGCGCCGGAGCGAGACCCACGGGGAGAGGCGCCGCGGTCGGGAGCAAAGGCCCTTGGAGAGGCTCCTCCCCGCAGGCGGTGAGCGCTCCTCCAGCTACGACGAGCAGTGCGGCGGGCGGACTTCTGTGCTGCTGTCCACCACGAAGCCTCGGGCAGATCGCCTGATGACGAGGTAGGTGGGCGTGCTGCTCATGTACTCGGCGAGCGCCGGCGGCGCCGGGATCCGAGCGGTCCATAGCCACGCGGGGGCGTGCGGCGGCGTGGCGCAACCGGACGCCTCCGTGAGCTCGATGCGCTCTGTAGCGCGGGCGCGCTTGAGGCGCAGGTGCTGCGCTCTCAGCCCGGGGGAGCCGCTCGTCGCGGACCTGGCCTCGCTCCAGGGCTTCTCGAGCCAGGCGTCGACGAACGACTCGAGGTCGCTCGGCACATCGGCCACCGGGCACGGTGAGGCGTCGAGCACCGCGCTCACGCGGGCGGGCTGCCCGCGGGGCTGCCGGACGACGACGAAGGCCTCTCGGCTCCACGCCTGCGGCGGATCGTGCTCCGCGTGGAGCTCAAGACCGAAGACCCACGTGCGCTCTCCGGCGCGGGGCTCGCACGCCCGGACGGCGCCGTACTGCCAGCGGACCCCCTCGGCGTCGAGCGCCCGCAGCAGCGCCGTCGCCTGCGTCCCTGCGAGCTCGGTCGGGTTCTCCAGCCTGTCTCGATACGCCGGCACGCCGAGCCAGCGCTCGACGAGCTCGTAGGGCACGGCGCTGTCGTCGTTGCTCCGCAACCACCGCTCGCAGAGCCGCTCGCGCTCGCGGTCCGCCGCGGGCGATTCGCCTGGATAGCCATCGCGACAGCGGACGAATCGATTCACGTCGTAGGCCGACGTGGAAGCGTCGTACTTGCCGTCGTACTCGATCACCATGCGCCCGCCGAAGCCATCCACGGGATGGAGCCGCCAGAAGCCGAGACGTAGATCCGAAAAGCCGTGCTTCCTCGTCGGAAGCTGGCGCAGTCGCGCGGGCAAATCGGCCACCACCCGCAGGCAGCGCGGGTATTCCTCCTTCACCAGCAGCCGCGTGCCGGGATTCATGAAGCCCGGTTGGTACTCGACCCGGACGTCCCGCTTGCCATCGGCGTTCAGATCCAGATCGGTGTCCACCGTGAACGGGAACTGGCCGTCCCAATCGTGAATACCGCGGGTCGCGAGGTCCGTCGGACAGGCGCGATCGGCGAGATCGCTGATCCGGTACGCGAACCCATCGATGCCTGGAGGCACGCCTGACTCGGTGTACTGCGCCGAGCGAACCCGGCCCCGCAGGGCATACCTGCCCGGCGCGAGCTCCACCGATAGCGCCGGGCCGCACGCCAGCACGTCCCCTGGGCCTGTATCGGACATCGCCTGCACGCTGATCAGCGCGCGCGTCGTCGTCAGCTCCGGCGACGGGAACGGCCCCGTGCTGGCCCACAGCCTCAGCGGCTTTGGCACCTCGATCACCCAGAGCGGCGGATTCGCGGCGTCCGCCGCCATGGCCTCGCAGCCGAGCTCGGCCTCCGTGCGCGCCGGCGTGAGCGGCTCGGGTCGCGCGGCGTACTCTCCAAGCCGCCATTCGAGCACGGGGACCGCAGCCGCGCCGCGAGGCGGCGTGACAGCCGCGACCGCATCGAGAGGCGACGCTCTCCCTGCCCCAGGCGCGGCCGCGCTCGGAGCGGCAGCTTCAACCGGCCCGAGTGCTCCGGCTTTTCGTGGGATCTGCGAGGGAGCGCTCGCTGCCGGCCCGCACGCGCACAGGCTGAGCCCAAGAGCGACCAGATTCCGGCCCCGACGCGGCCCGAACGTGCCCGGAGCCGGACTCCCCCCTCGAAGACGCTCGCCACCGTTCATGCTGCGGCGCGCGCCAGCAACCCGCGTGCCGTACGCCGCATCCCGTCGGCGCCGTTTCTTTCATGATTCGCGCACCGGAACCGTCGCCGTCGGGACACAGCGACCGTGGGCGTCGAGACGCGCTCGGCGTCGACGGGGGCCATGGAGACAGCTTCTACGACCTGCCGCGCGCCTGGCCGGCGCTCCCGCGTCACCGTGAGGCCGAAGGGTCGTCCACCTTCCGCCGCGCCGGGGGCGCCGAGCAGAGCGGCTGCGACACTTCCACCACACGGTACCTGAGGGGCTGAGACCGGACTGCCGCACTGCACATCTCGACGGACGGTTGACGCGGGAGGGAACCCTGTCGACCATGCAGGGATGCCCTTGCCTCATCAATATTTCGCGCTCGGCGCTCTGCTCGCTGCGACTGCCGTGCTGAGCGCGGGGTGCAGCTTCCCCGACGCCGTCTTCACCGAGCAGGCGAGCTCTGGTGACGGCGGCGCGGGCGCCACCGCAGCGTCGGACGCGGCGGGTGGCGGGGGCGCGGCGGCCTCCGGCGGCGGCGGGAGCGGCGGGGTGACCTCGGGCTCGGGCGGGAGCGGCGGCGGGAGCGGCGGGGCGACCTCGGGCTCGGGCGGAAGCGGCGGCGGGATCGTCGACTGCGACGCGGACAAGGACGGCTATCCGTCGACCACGTGCGACGGCGGCACCGATTGCGACGACGACCATGCGCAGGTCCACCCCGACCAGCCGAATACGTTCCATGACACGCCCATCCGCCCCGGGGGTGGCTTCGATTATGATTGCAGCGGTCATGAGGAGCCGCAGATCCCCGCGGTCCGCTGCGAGTCCGGCGGGCCCTGTCAGGACGCATCCAACGTGTACCTGCTGGAGGACGTCGCGTGCGGTGAGCCAGGCCCCGTCGGCAGCTGCAATCTCCTCTGCCAGCAGCGCGTCACGTATCGCGGGCTCAAGAGGGCCTGCCATTGAGACCACCAGCGGACCAGGATGTCGTGATCGCGCGAGGGGGGCCATGAGGCCGGTCTCGAGCGCCCAACCTTGTCTCGTCGCCCGCCCAGCGCCCCGCCGTTCTACCGCGGGCGCTTGACGACCGTCGGCAGGACGGCAAGGAGCAGGGCGGATCGTACAGGTTTCATCGGCTTGATAGCTCGGCCGAGGGCGGGCTCAAGCTTCAACCCGCTCCTCTGCTCCCCATCGCCCGATCGGCGCGTGCGCGATGATCGTCAGCTCGTTTCCCTCGATCGTGTAGTCCATGTCGAGCCCGCCCTCGGCCCGGACGCGCGCGAGGCCCAGGCCCGAGATCCCCTCGATCATCGCCGTCTCCGTGATGAGCTGGTCGTAGTGCTTCACCGGGTCGCTCGCGGCTTTCAGCGCGATGAGCTGCCTCTCGACCTCGCGCAGGCGCTCGGGCGACGCCTCGTTCCGCGCGCGGATCTTCATGACCTGCGAGCTCTGGTCCTCCTCCAGCGCGAGCTCGAGGCTCACGCGAGAGCCGGAGGAGTACTTGGTGATGTTCTCGGCGAGCTCGTGCGCGGCCATGTAGAACCGCGAGCTCACATTCGCGTCGTCCAGCACCTGGCCGCAAAAGCTGGACACCAGCCGCAAGACCGCCGTGGACAGCCGCTCGTTCGGAAAGAACGTCACGCAGAGGAACAAAGAAGCACTCTGCGCCTGCTTTGGTGTTAACACGATCCGTGATTCTAGGGCGTTTCCCTCGCGGCGCCAACCACAACTTCCACAACAGCTTCCGTTCTCACTCTCACTCCCGTTCCCCTTCACCTACCCTATTCCCCTCCCCCTCCACCTACCCTATTCCCGTCCCCCTCCCGATCCGGCGACTGCGTATCCGCGCGATCCCGACACGGCCCCCGGTGCGCCTCGGGCGCACGACGTCGCCGCCTTGCGGACACATCCTCAGCGGCGCCCGCACAAGGAGGTGACGTGCGCCCTGAAATCGCCGTACCGCGTCGCACACCGCGAGCGCCCGTCATCGGTTGTTCTGCGGGGCAGGCGGCTCGTGCACGCCTCGTCTCTGCCGCGCCTGATGGCCCGGCGCTTCCGCCGAACATTCCGCCTGGGTCGTCCAGACGAGGCGCGACATCGTCGCGGTGAGTCGCTAGCATCGCCTCGGGGTATCACCGATGTCGCGGTTCAGCGGCATCGTCTCGACGCGCGCTTGTCGCGGACGAACAGAGGAGAACTGCCGTGAATCATCACAAGGGTCTCTGGAAGCTCGCGTGTGCAGCGTTCGCCATGCTGTCGATGGCGTGGATCGCAGGCTGCGATCAGGGAGGTGGGGGCGAGGTCGTTGACAACGGCAACAGCAAAGTCAGCCAGGACACGGCCAAGGTCGTCAAGCTGGCGTTCGTGACGAGCGGATCCAGCGAGTTCTGGAAGATCGCGCTGGCCGGCGTCCACAAGTACGAGCAAGAGGCCAAGATTCAAGTTGACATCAAGATGCCGCCCAACGGCACACCCGAGGAGCAGAACCAGATCCTCGAGAGCCTCGCCAGCCAGGGCTACGACGCCATCGGCGTGACCGTCCTCGCGCCGAACGATCAGGTGGCCGTGCTCAACAAGGTCGCCGAGAAGGTCAAGCTGATCACGTTCGACTCCGACGCTCCGAAGTCGAACCGGCTGCTCTACATCGGCACGAACAACTACGAGGCCGGCAAGGCGCTCGGGAACGAGATCGTGAAGCTCCTGCCGAACGGCGGGAAGATGGCCGTCTTCGTCGGCATGTTCGCCGTCGACAACGCCACCCAGCGCCTCAAGGGCATCCACGACGCGGTCACCCCCCACAACATCCAGATCGTCGACAAGCGCGAGGACAACGGCGATCGCGCCAAGGCGCGCGCGAACGTGGAGGACATCCTCAACGCCCACCCGGACCTCAACGTCGCGACGGGCCTCTGGTCGTACAACGGGCCGGCCATCGTCGCCGCCGTCGAGGCGCTCGGGAAGAAAGGCAAGGTCATCCCGGCCGTGTTCGATGAAGAGGACGCGACGCTCAGCGGCATCGAGAACGACACCGTCGCCTGCACCGTCGTGCAGAAGCCGTTCCAGTTCGGTTACCTGTCGAGCAAGTGGATGCACGACCTCGCCACCAAGGGCGACGCGGCCATCGCCGCCATTCCCCCGAACAAGATGGTCGACACCGGCGTCGACGTGATCAACAAGCAAAACGTCACGGACTTCAAGGCCAGGCTCGTCGAGCTGAAGAAGTAGCCCGTCCCCCGGCGGCTCGAGCGACGGCCCCCTCCGCGCTCGAGCGCTCGCTCCTGCGGATGACGCTCACCCCCGATTCTCCCCCCGTCCCCCTGCTCGCGATGCGCGGGATCGTCAAGCGCTTCCCGGGCGTCACCGCGCTGGCCGGCGTCTCTCTCTCCCTGCGCGCCGGCGAGGTGCTCGCGGTCGTGGGAGAGAACGGCGCGGGCAAGAGCACGCTCATGAAGATCCTCGGCGGGGCGTGCGCCCCCGACGAGGGGCAGATCGTCATCGACGGGGCGCCCGTCGCGCTGCGCGGGGTGCGCGAGGCCAGGCGCCTCGGCGTCGCGCTGATCCATCAGGAGCTGATGCTCGCGCCGAACCTCGATATCGCCGCGAACATCTTCCTCGGCAACGAGGGGTCGAGCGGCCGCCTGCTGGTCCCGCTGCGGCGCGAGGAGCTGAGCACGAGGGCGGCGGCGCTGATGAGGCGCGTCGGCCTCTCGCTGCCACAGGCCACGCCCGTCTCGGCGCTCACCGCGGGGCAGATGCAGATGGTCGAGATCGCCAAGGCGCTCTCGGTGAACGCGCGGATCATCATCATGGACGAGCCGACGTCATCGCTCACCGCGGGCGAGTCGCGGGAGCTCTTCGCGATCGTCCGCAAGCTCCGCGAAGGCGGGATGGGCATCATCTACATCTCCCACCGCATGGACGACGTGATGAGCCTCGCCGACCGGATCGCCGTGCTGCGCGACGGCAGGCACGTCGGCGACCTCCCGCGGGCCGAGGCGACGCACGACAGGATCGTCACGATGATGGTCGGGCGGGAGCTCAGCGGCCGCTACTTCCCGGAGAAGCGCGAGCGCCCGCCGCGCGAGCCCGCGCTCGTGGTGAGCGACCTCCTCGTGCCCGGCGCCCCCGCGGGCGTGAGCTTCACCGCGCTCGCCGGGGAGGTCCTCGGGTTCGCGGGGCTCGTCGGCTCGGGGCGCACCGAGCTGATGCAGGCGATCTTCGGGGCGACCCGGGCGCTCGGCGGCGCGATGACGCTCGGGGGAGCGCCCTACCTGCCGCGCTCGACGCGCGACGCCATCGACCGCGGCGTGTGCCTCGCGCCCGAGGATCGCAAGCGGCACGGGCTCGTGCTCCCGATGACGCTCGTCGAGAACACTTCGCTGCCGAGCCTCGCCCGCTACAGCCGCTGGGGGTGGCTCCGCCGCGAGGCCGAGCGCCGCGTGGCGCGCGACGAGGTCGCGCGGCTCCGCATCAAGACGCCGACGCTCGACCAGCGGGCGGTGAACCTCTCCGGCGGCAACCAGCAGAAGGTCGTCCTCGGGAAATGGCTGTCGATGAGCCCCCGCATCCTCATCCTGGACGAGCCGACCCGGGGCATCGACGTGGGCACCAAGGCCGAGATCTACCGGCACATGGCCGCGCTTGTCGACGAGGGGATGACCCTCCTGATGGTCAGCTCCGACATGGAGGAGATCCTCGGCATGAGCGATCGCGTCGTCGTCATGCACGAGCGGCGGATCCGGGGCGTGCTCCCGCGCGAGGGGCTGACCCAGGAGCGCATCGCCGCGCTGATGACGGGGAGCGCGGAAGTCGCGGGAGTCACGGGAGTCACGGGAGGTGAGGTGGCGGTATGAAGCGTGAGCTGGGCATGAGCCTCGTGCTCGTCGTGATGTGCGCGGGGCTCTGGATCTCGAACCCCGACTTCCTCGGACAGTCCAACGTCGTCAACACCTCCCGG
>JAICEP010000154.1 GCA_025924095.1 Sorangium sp. | reverse complement strand
TGACCCTCGTTACCCGCAATACGCGAGACGTCGCGCGCACCGGCGTGAGACTCATCAATCCTTTTGACGAGTCCTCCTCCCAGCCTTGAGAACATGACCCTCAAGCCCTGGGACAAGACCGTCAGCCGGCACAAGGATCTTCGGGGCGATAGGCCCTCGACGCCTCCGAAGTTGCCCGCGCGTCAGTGACGGAGTGAGCGCGCGACGACGCTACTCCGACGTCCCACCTTCGCGCTCCTTGGCTGTCGCTGCGGGGCCAGACGCATGGGTCTCGGCCTCGGGGGGACTTGCCGCGGTTTCCGTGGCCGTGGTGGCGGTTTTCGGCGCCGTTGCGGCACCTTCGGCCGCTGGTGTGGTCTCGGCGGCCGTTGCGGCCCCCTCGGCGGCCGTCCCCGCAACCTTGATCGTCTTTGCCGCAGTTCTGGCCGCCTTTGCCGCAGGCCCCGGAGCCGCTGCATCAGCCTCCGCGCCCGCCCCCTCCGGCGCCTTCGCCGCGGCCCCCTCCGTCGCCTTCGCCGCCGCGCCCGCCTTCGCCTTCTTCTCCTTCGCCGCCTTCGCCTCGAGCGCGCCCGCCGCGACCGGCTCCCGCTTGCCGTGGCCGACCGCGCGCGGATCGCCGTACGGGAACGCCGCGCTGCCGCTCGCGTCGATCGGCTTGCGCGGGGCCTCCGGGTCGGTCGCCGGGCTCGGCGGCGGCGCGATCGGCCGCGGCGTGCGCAGCCGGTTGCCCGGGCCGGCTTGCGTCCAGACCTGCACGTCGCCGAGCACGCGCGTCCGGTTCGCCATCCGCCGCTGGCCGCGCGCGCCGAGCAGCTTCTCCAGGAAGGTCAGCGGCGACGTCGCGCCGGGCTCCCCCTTCACCCAGCACGTGTAATCGCCGATCCCCGTGCCCCGGAACGTCTCGCGGCAGACCGCTATCCCGAGCTCGGCCGCGATGGCGCTGAGGAGCCGACCCGGCTCGGTCTCGACCGTCCTGTGCTCGTTGACGAAGGTGACCCTGGGCATCGGTGGACAGGCAGCGTCCTGCTCCCCCGCGACGAGCGCGTCAAGAAGCGGCGCTCGCGTCCCTCGTGTCCCGCACGCGGTGGAGCACCCGCGCGATCCCGAACAGGTTCCAGCCCGCGAACCCGAGGAACAGCGCGAACAGCGCGACCGCCCAGCGCGACGCGCGCGGCGAGCTGCCGTCGATGAGCAGCCAGGCGTCGCCGGGGACGGCCGTCCCCGTCTGCTCCTCCACCTCGGCGGCCAGCCGCGCGTGCCGGATGCCCGCGCTCTTGAACGGCACGAGCCGCCCGGCGAACGAGCTCGGCGGCACGAAGCGTGGTCCCTCGAACCCCTCCGGCACCCGGATCTCCACCCACACCCCCGGGTTGCCGGCCACCGGCGCCAGCCGGAACGAATCGCCCTCCGCGGCCCGGCCATACCGGAGCGCGCCGTGCGTCCCGAGCAGGGCCACGGCCCGCACGTAGCGGTTCGCGAGATCCGCCGTGGGGCGCAGCGGCGCGAGCTCCCCCACGTCGACGGGCCGACCGGGCGACAGCGCGTAGCGCGCCTCCCCGAAGACGGCGATCGCCATCCACAGCGCGGCCACCGCGGTCACCGCCATCAGCACCACCGTGACCGTGCGCTCCTGCCTCGGCGGCGACGGCAGCGCGAGCAGCTCCGGATCCGGCCCCGTCACGTCGAGGCCAGGGCCGCCCGGGCCGCGCGTCATGGATTCCAGGGTCGAGGTCGGGTCGGTGGGCACGCTTCGTCGAGTATACAGCCGGAGCGCCGGCCGCGGTGCAGGGAGCCGCGCCGCGCGCGCTCATCCATATCCATCCCGCTCCCGCGCGCGGGAACGCAGCGGGATGGATATGGATGAGCGCCCCGGAACAGGCCCGCCCTGCCCAAGACAACCCCGCCCCGGCGCGGTTCCGGTCGCCGCGCGCTTGCCCGCCCGCGACGGCTTGCCTAGCCTAGCCGCGATGGCCTCGAAGAACGACAGCTCCATCGTCTGCCCGTCGTGCGGCGCGAACAACGCCTCCGTGACGGCGAGCGGGCGCTGCATCTCGTGCGGCGCCCGGATGGGCTCGCTGCAGCCTTTCCGCGACTCCGAGCTCGACCGCCACCGGCGCTACCAGCAGGAGGGCTTCTCGATCCTCTGGTGCCTCATCGCCCTCGTCCTGCAGAGCGTGCTCACCGCGGCCCTCGTCGGCGGCCTCCCCATGATCGTGCAGCAGCTCGACTTCGAGGGGTCGAACGGGATGATCGTCGCCATCCCGGTGTGGTTCATCGGCGGCGTCCTCCTCGGCATGATCTCGCCCGGCAAGACCTTCCTCGAGCCGGTCGTCGCCTCGTTTCTCGTCGCGATCCCGACCGTCTTCTACCTCCTGCAGAGCCAGACCGTCCGGACGATGCCGCTCTTCATGTACGTGATCATGGCGCTCATCGGCGTGCTGTTCACGCTGATCGGCTCCTACCTCGGCGAGCGCATCCAGATGGGCCCGTCCCCCGCGAAGTCGGCCGACTGAGGGCGCCCGGCGTGACGGGGAGCGCGGGGGCAGCGGGGACGGCAGCGCGGCGGATCGCGGCGGCGCTCGCCGCCCTCGCCGCGCTGGCGGCGGCCCCCGGGTGCGGCCGGTCGGCCGAGCGGCAGGAGGCGGACGCGCTCCTGCACGCGATCGACGTCCTCCGCGACGCCCCGAGCGAGGCGCGCGAGGCGCGCGAGGCGCTGCTCGCGGAGCTCGAGCGGCAGCCCGCGTCGACCCCTCCCGCCGCGAGCGCCAGGGACACGTGCGCGCGGGCCTACCGCCTGCTGCTCGACGCGACGGCCGCCGAGGCGCGCGTGCGCGCCCTGCTCGAGGCGCCCGACGGGTCCGCCGGGCCCGGGGCGCTGTCCGATCTCACCGACCTCGCCGCGGCCGACGCCAAGGTCAAGGAGAGCGCCGAGATCATGCCGAAGTGCGCCGAGGCGCTCTCGAACCTCCGCCGCGCCGCCCGGCTCGGGATGTGACGGCCCGCGCCGGGCGAGAGAGATCGCTTCCGGCAGGGCAAGGGATCCGCGCTCGCGGTCCCCTGTGCTAAGACCCGCCCTGCCATGTTCGACACGCTGACACGGGGCTTTCGTCAGGCCAGAAACCGCCTCGCCGGGCTCACGGAGCTCACCGAGAGCAACATCGACGCCGCGCTACGCGAGGTGAGGCTGAGCCTGCTCGAGGCCGACGTCGAGATCGGGGTGGTCAAGGCCTTCCTCGCCCGGGTCAAGCAGGCCGCGGTCGGCCGCACCCTGGAGACGCGCGTGAAGCACGCCGGCGAGCTCCACCAGGTCTCGGCGAGCGATCACTTCATCAAGATCTGCCACGACGAGCTCGAGGCGATGATGACCCACGAGGGCGACGAGATCGCCTGGGCCGACGGCGGCCCCACGGGCATCATGATGGTCGGCCTCCAGGGCTCCGGAAAGACGACGAGCTGCGCGAAGCTCTCGCGCTACCTCGAGAAGCAGGGGCGCAAGCCGCTGCTCGTCGCGGCCGACATGCAGCGCCCCGCGGCCGTCGAGCAGCTCAAGGTGCTCGGCGACCAGCTCAAGGTCCCCGTCTTCAACCTCCCCGGCGAGTCGCCGGTCGCGATCTGCGCCGCGGCCCGCGCCGAGGCGAAGCGGCTCGGCCGCGACGTCATCATCTACGACACCGCCGGCCGCCTCGCGATCGACGAGCCGCTCATGCAGGAGCTCGCCCAGATCAAGGAGGCGACGTCGCCGGAGAACATCTTCCTCGTGGTCGACGCGATGATCGGCCAGGACGCCGTGAAGACGGCGCGCGGCTTCAACGAGCGGCTGTCGATCAGCGGCGTCGTGCTGACGAAGCTCGACGGCGACGCCCGCGGCGGCGCGGCGCTCAGCATCAAGGAGGTCACGGGCGCGCCGGTCCTCTTCAGCGGCATCGGCGAGACGGCGGACAAGTTCGAGCCGTTCCGCGCGGACGGCATGGCGAGCCGCATCCTCGGCATGGGCGACGTCGTCGGCCTGATGCAGGACTTCGAGGAGGTCGTCGACCAGAAGAAGGCCGAGAAGGACGCCGAGCGCATGCTCTCCGGGGAGTTCACCCTGGAGGACTTCCTCGAGCACATCCGGATGATCCAGAAGATGGGGTCGCTGAAGGACCTCGTCGACAAGCTGCCCATCGGCGGCATGTTCCCGGGCGGCCTGCCGCAGGACGTCAACCTCGACGATCGGGAGCTCGTCCGCATCCAGGCGATCATCCAGTCGATGACGCCGTTCGAGAAGGGCGACCCGTACGCGCTGGTCCGCGAGCCGAAGCGGGTGGAGCGCATCTCCAAGGGCTCGGGCTCCAAGCCCGAGGCGGTGAGCGAGCTCGTCCAGAAGTTCCTCTTCATGCGCCAGATGATGAGCGGCCTCGGCCAGAACATGGGCCTGATGGGCAAGATCCCCGGCATGAAGCAGGCGGCCATGGCGAAGAACATGCAGAAAATGATGGCCGGCGGCGGGATGCCGGGCATGCCCGGGATGCCGGGGATGGGGATGCCGGGCATGGGCTTCCCGGGCATGGGCTTTCCGGGGATGGGGATGCCGGGCATGGGCGGCTTCGGGGGCGCCGGCGCGGGCGGCCCGAACATGACGAAGATGAAGACGCTCAGCGCCAGCGAGCGCAACGCCAAGAAGTCGCAGCGCAAGCGCGAGCGTGACGCCCGCAAGAAGGGCCGGAAGTAGCGGCGGCCGGGTGCGCCGGCCCTGCAGCCAGCGGCGCGCTCTCGCCCCCGCCCGCGCGTGCGCGCGGGCCCTGGCGATGGTCGCCGCGGTCGCCGGGGCCTCGTGCTCCCGGGGCGGCGGGGGCGAGCAGGAGACGGCGCCCGCGGGGGCCGCTGGCCGGGCGCCGGCGAGCAGCGGCGCGGGCGCCGGCCAGGGCCAGAGACGACAGCCTGCCGCCGTGAAGGAGCTCTCGGTGCGCAAGCTCGCGCCCGGCGCGGCGGTCGCGATCGACGGCCGCCTGGACGAGCCGGCGTGGCAGGCCGCGGCGAGGACGGGCCCGTTCGTCAATGTGGGCACGGGCCGCGAGGACCTGTCGCTGCCGACGCAGGGCGAGGCGCGGCTGCTCTGGGACGACGCGTTCCTCTACGTCGGCTTCGACGTCAGCGACGGGACGATCACCGGCGGCTTCCCGCAGGACGCGCGGGATCCGCACCTCTGGGAGCGGGACACCGTCGAGGTGATGATCGACCCCGACGGCGACGGCGACAACAAGGACTATTACGAGATCCAGATCGGCCCTCAGAACCTCGTCTTCGACTCGCAGTTCGACGACTACAACGCTCCGAGGGGCGGCGCGAACGGGCCTTTCGGCCACCAGGCGTGGAGCGCGGGGCTCGCGAGCGCGGTGGTGTTGAGAGGGACGATCGACGACGACTCGGACGAGGACCGAGGGTACGTGGTCGAGGCGAAGATCCCGTGGCGCTCGTTCGCGAAGGCGAAGGCGGCGCCGCCGTCGCCCGGCGACGCGTGGCGGATGAACTTCTACGCCATGCAGAACAACGGCGGCGTGGCGTGGTCGCCCATCCTGGGCGAGGGCAACTTCCACCGGGCGCGGCGCTTCGGGCGGGTCCGCTTCGTCGGCCCGGGTGGAGAGATAAGCGCGCCGGGCGCGTCCGCCGCGGCTCCAGCGGCCGCCGGCGACGCGGGCGCAGCGGCTCCGCCGGCGCCCCTGGCGGCGCCGGACGGTGGGGCGGCGAGGGACGGCGGCGCCGGGGCGAGCCCGGGCGCCGCGGCGCCGTCCGCGTCGGCCGTGCGTGGGCCGGGGTTCCGGGCCGATCCGCCCGACCGCTGAGCGCGCATCTCGGGCAAGACCGTGACGGCTTGCGCCCATGCCCCGCCGGCTGCGCTAAGCTCCGCCCCCTGTGCCCGTCCTCACCGCTCACGATCTCCACAAATCCTTCGGTCCCCAGACCGTCCTCGATGGCGTCACGGTCAACATCCGCACGGGCGAGCGGGTCGGCCTGGTCGGCGTCAACGGCTCCGGCAAGAGCACGCTCGCCCGCATCCTCGCCGGCCTCGAGCAGCCCGACAGCGGCACCATCGCGCGCCGCCGCGGCGCCGAGATCGGCGTCCTCTCCCAGGACCCGGTCTTCGAGCCGTCCGACACCGCGCGCGACGTGGTGCTCGCCGGGCTCTCCGCGTGGTACGCCGCCAAGGCCCGCCACGACGAGGTGAGCCGGGCGCTCGCGGCCGGCACCGGGGACGCCGAGGCGCTCCTCGCCGAGCAGGCCGCCGTCGCGGCCGACATCGAGCGCCTCGGCGGATGGGACATGATGCACCGGGTCGACACCATCATCGGCCACGTCGGCGTCACCCGGCCCGACGCGCCCATGAGCGTGCTCAGCGGCGGCGACCGCCGGCGCGTCGCGCTCGCGCGCCTCCTCGTGTCGCGGCCCGCCCTCGCCGTGCTCGACGAGCCGAGCAACCACCTCGACGTCGAGACCGTCGAGTGGCTCGAGCGCTTCCTCGTCGACGAGCACCCCGGCGCGCTGCTCCTCATCACCCACGATCGCTACCTGCTCGACCGCGTCGCCGAGCGCACCCTCGAGATCGACAAGGGCAAGGTCTACAGCTACGACGGCGGCTACGAGGAGTACCTCGAGCAGAAGGCCGACCGCCTCGCCCTCGAGTCGCGCACCGAGTCGAACCGGCAGAACTTCCTGCGCACCGAGCTCGAGTGGCTCCGGCGGCAGCCGAAGGCGCGCACCGGCAAGCAGAAGGCGCGCATCCAGCGCGCGGAGACGACAAAGTCCGCCCCGCCGCCGAAGGCCGAGCGGACAGCGCAGCTCTCGGTGGACTCGGTGCGCACCGGCAAGACCATCCTCGAGATGAAGAAGCTCGGCCTCGCGGTCGACGGCAAGTGGCTCGTGCGCGGCCTCGACTTCTCGCTGACCAAGGGCGAGCGCGTCGGCGTCGTCGGCCGCAACGGCACCGGCAAGACCACGATGCTCCGGGCGATCCTCGGCCAGATCGAGGCGGCCGGCGACGGCGCGGCCGCCGAGGGGCCCACGATGGAAGGCGAGGTCGTGCTCGGAAAGAACTCGAGCGTCGCCTACTTCGACCAGCACCGCAGCGGGCTCGACCTCGACAAGTCCATCTTCGAGAACATCGCGGGCTCGCACACGCGCGTCGAGATCGGCGGCCGATCCATGGACGTGCGCAGCTACCTGGAGCGGTTCCTCTTCGACCCGAACAAGGCGCGACAGCCGGTGGGCTCGCTCTCGGGCGGCGAGCGGGCGCGCGTCGCCCTGGCGAAGATGCTCACCCAGAGCGTCAACGTGATCATCCTCGACGAGCCCACGAACGACCTCGACGTGATGACCCTGGCCGCGCTCGAGGAGATGCTCATCGAGCTCGAGGGCTCGGCGCTCGTCGTGACCCACGACCGCTGGTTCCTGAACCGCGTCGCGACCTCGATCCTCGCGTTCGAGGGCGACGGCCGCGTGGTGCGCTACGCCGGCAACTACGACGCCTACCGCGAGCAGCGCGCTCACGCCGCGCTCGCGGCGGAGGCCGACGCGCGGGCCGCGAAGGCGCAGGCGGCGGAGCCCCGGCCCGCGCAGGCAAAGACCGCCGCGCGCGGCGGGGACAAGCCGAAGCTCTCGTTCGCCGAGCGGACCGAGCTCGAGGCCATCGTCGGACGGATCGACGCGGCCGAGCAGCAGGTCGTCGAGCTCGAGGCGAAGCTCGCCGATCCGACGCTGTACGCGAGCCGCGGCGCGGACGTCGCGGGGCTGCTCTCGGAGCTCGAGCGCGCCAAGCAGGAGGCCGCGCGCCTCGTCAGCCGGTGGGAGGAGCTCGAGACGAAGCGCGAGGCCGCCGGCAAGGCGTGACCGGCGTGACCGGCGTGACCGGCGTGACCGCCGCGCCGGGCGCACGACGGCCCTTGTCGGCGCCGCGCCGTCCGGCGACCATGGCCCCATGATGACCGTGTTCGAGGTGTACCTCGCCCCGGGGACAGCCAGCGCCGACCTGCTCACCGCCGAGGTGATCAACGAGACCGGAGCGCAGGTCATGACGGTCCAGGAAGCAGAGCTTGTCGGCTTCCAGGGCCTGAAGACGCTGGACGGCGCCGGCGACGTCCGGCTCATCGCCGTGCGCGCGCGCGACGCCACCTGGATCCATCGCTGTCTGGAGACCAGCGGGGCGGTGGCCTCGTTCCGGCTCCACCAGGTCGACTGAGCCGCCCCGGCGCGATCCGCTCCCCCGGGTAGCCATGGCGTCCAGCCGATGAGCGCGGCCCGAGAGCTCCGGCGCTCGCCGCCGGCGTCGCTGATCCAGACGGTCGATCGCCACCGCGCGCAGGCCTGCCGGCGCCTCGACCCCGCCCGGCGCTCCGAGCTCGGCCAGTTCCTGACGCCCCCCCGGCTCGCCTCGTTCATGGCGTCGCTCTTCGAGCGCCTCGGCGGATCGGTCCGCGTCCTGGATGCCGGCGCCGGCGTCGGCTCGCTCACGGCGGCGCTCGTCGCCGAGGCGTGCTCCCGGCCCGACGCGCCGACAGACATCCTCGCCGTCGGCTACGAGCTCGATCCGGCGCTGGTAAAGCATCTTTCCAAAGGCATGCGCGCTTGCCGCGACGCGTGCCGCGCGGCGGGCATCGCGTTCGACGGGCGCGCGGTCCGCGCCGACTTCATCGCCGCGGCCGTCGAGGAGCTCTCCCTGCCCGGGCCGCGGGCGCGCTTCACCCACGCGATCCTGAACCCGCCCTACAAGAAGCTCGGCGCCGGCTCGGCGGCCCGGCGCGCGCTCCGCTGCGCCGGGATCGAGGCGAACAACCTCTACGCTGCCTTCCTGGCGCTCGCGGTGCGCGTCCTCGAGCCCGGGGGCGAGCTCGTCGCCATCACGCCGAGGAGCTTCTGCAATGGTCCTTACTTCCGCGCCTTCCGCGAGCTGTTCCTCCGCGAGATGTCGCTCCGTCGGGTGCACGTCTTCGAGTCGCGCACGGCGGCGTTCGCGGAGGACGACATCCTGCAGGAGAACGTCGTCTTCTGCGGCGTGAAGGGCGCGCCGCCGGGCGCCGTGCTCATCTCGTCGAGCAACGGCCCGGACGACGGGCCGATCGCGGCGCGGCAGGTCCCCCACGCCGAGGTGGTGCGGCCGGGCGACCCGGAGCGCCTCATCCACGTCGTCCCGGATCAGGCAGGGAAGCACGTCGCGGACGCGTTCGCGCGGCTGCCCGCGCGCCTCGCGGATCTCGGCCTCTCGATCTCCACGGGCAAGGTCGTGGATTTCCGCGCCCGCGAGCTCCTGCGCCCGGACCCCGCCGCGGACACGGCGCCGCTGATCTACCCCGCGCACCTCGACGCCGGCGTCGTCCGCTGGCCGAGGCCCGGGAGGAAGCCGAACGCCCTGGTCGATTGCGCCGCGACAGCCCATCTCTGGATGCCGAGCGGGACCTATGTCGTCGTCAAGCGCTGCTCCTCGAAGGAGGAGCGCCGGCGCATCACGGCGGCCGTCTTCGATCCGGCGACGGTGCCCTGCGCGCGCGTGGGCTTCGAGAACCACCTCAACGTCTTTCACCGGAGCGGCGCCGGGCTGCCGCCGCTCCTCGCCCGCGGCCTGCGCGCCTTCCTGAGCTCCACGCTCGTGGACACGTATTTCCGGCAGTGGAGCGGCCACACGCAGGTGAACGCCGCCGACCTCCGGCGGCTCACGTATCCCGCGCTGGCGACGATCGAGCGGCTCGGCGCCCGCGCCGGCGACCGGGCCCTCGGCCAGCACGAGATCGATCGCGCCGTCGAGGAGGCGCTCGGCGCGGGCGCGCGAGACGCCGTCCCCGAGGGCGAATCGACAGCGATGCCGTGAATGCCAGTCCGGCCGCCTGACGCAGAGAACATGGCTTTCCGGCAAACGCGCTGAAGCCGGCGAACCTCGCGCTGGCTCGTTCCTGGTTTCGTGATGCAGGCGAATTTGAACCACAGAGGCACAGAGGACACAGAGGAGAGAACAAAGAAACTCTGTGTCCTCTGTGTCTCTGTGGTTCCTTCTCACATGAAGCCAGGAAAGAGCCCATGCGACGCGGTGCTGGGGCTGCTCGAGAGATGCGGTGTGGTTGCTTTATCCAACCGCGATGGTAACAACACCGCATGTTTCATTCCTCTCTGCGTGGTAACGCGCTCTTCGCGCTCTTCGCCCTCTCCGCGCTCGCGCCGGGCTGCGGGTCGGAGCGCCCGCAAGCGGGCGACACGAAGCCTCCGGCCTCGGGGCCCGGCCAGGGGACGCCGTTCGAGAACCCGGGCGGGATGTGGATGCCCGAGCAGATGGCGCAGCACAAGGACCAGCTCGAGGCGCTCGGGCTCGAGATCGATCCGGCGTCGCTCACCGATCCCACGGCGGCCCCGCTCGGCGCGGTGGTGAGCCTGGGAGGCTGCTCGGCGTCGTTCGTCTCGCCCGACGGGCTCATCGCGACGAACCACCACTGCGCCACCCGGGCGCTCCAGTACAACTCCACCCCGGAGCAGGACCTCCTGACGAACGGCTACCTGGCGAGATCCCGCGCCGAGGAGCGGTGGGCCGGCCCCACCGCGCGCGTCTTCGTCACCCGCGGCTTCCGCGACGTCACCGGCGAGGTGCGGCGCGAAATCGAGGCGATCCAGGGCGATCGCGAGCGCTACGAGGAGACCGAGCGGCGCAAGAAGCAGCTCGTGGCCGCGTGCGAGCAGGGGCGCCCGGAGATCCGTTGCTCCATCGCCGAGTATTTCGGCGGCGGCCAGGTTTCCCTGATCGAGCAGCTGGAGATCAAGGACGTCCGCATCGTCTATGCCCCGCACGAGGCCATCGGCAACTTCGGCGGGGATATCGACAACTGGCGCTGGCCACGTCACACCGGAGATTTCGCCTTCTTCAGGGCCTATGTCGGCAAGGACAACCGCCCCGCGGGCCACGCCGAGGACAACGTGCCGTATCGCCCGGCGCACCACCTGAAGCTCGCCTCCGCGCCGCTCAACCAGGGCGACCTGGTGATGGTCGCCGGCTATCCCGGCACGACGAGCCGGCTCCGGACCGCGGCAGAGGTCGAGTCCGCCGTGTCATGGCAGTACCCGAAGCGGGTGTCGTTCTACGAGGAGTCGATCGCCCTCCTGGAGGAGCTCGGCAAGAACGACCCGGCGGTGCGCATCAAGGCGCATTCGTCCATCCAGGGCTACAGCAATTACCTGCTCAAGACGCGCGGTCTCCTCGAGGGGCTTGTCGAGGGCGGCCTGGCCAAGGAGAAGGCGAGGGTAGAGGACGAGCTCAAGGCCTGGATCGACGCCGAGCCGGAGCGCAAGGCGGCCTACGGCGGCGCGATCGAGAAGATCGCCGCGGTGCACGCCGAGCAGAGCAAGACGCGCGAGCACGACGCGGCCGTGTCCGAGATCCTCTCGTCCGCGAGGCTCCTCGACGCGGCCGTCACCCTCGTGCGCATGGCGGAGGAGCGGCCCAAGGCCGACGCCGAGCGCGAGGCCGGGTACCAGGAGCGCGACTGGGAGCGGCTCGAGCAGGCGCAGGTGTCGCTGCAGAAGTCCTACGACCGCACCCTCGATCGGAGCACCTTCAAGCTGGCGCTCAAGCGCGCGCTGCGGCTCGATCCGAAGGACAGGCCGGCGCTCATCGGGAGCCTCGTGGGCGGGCAGGCGCAGACCGAGGCCGCCCTCGCCGCGGCGGTCGACGCCCTCTACGCCAAGACGGCGCTCGAGGACGCGGCGACCCGGGTCAAGCTGCTCAAGACGGCGACGACCGAGGAGCTCAACGCGAGCCAGGATCCGATGATCCGCCTCGCCCTCTCGCTCGCGCCCGTCGACAAGGCCATCGAGGCCCGGGACAAGGCCTACGCCGGGGCCATGACCCTCGTGAAGCCCCGCTTCGTCGAGGCGCTCCGCGCGTACCGGGGCGGCATGCTGGCGCCCGACGCGAACGGCACCCTCCGCATCACCTACGGCACCGTGCGGGGCTACCGCCCGGAGCTCGACAAGCCGGTCTATCGCCCG
>JAICEP010000153.1 GCA_025924095.1 Sorangium sp. | reverse complement strand
GCCCCAGGGTGCCCACCGAAAAGGAGTTGTGGTAGCGGCGCGGCCCCCACGACCGAGGGCGGACCCCCCCACGGCCCGCCGGCGCGCGCGGCCGTGCCGGCACAGCCGCGCGGCTGCCAGCGCGGCGCATCGACGACGAAAGCCATGCCTGAGCACACAGGGTTCCTCACGTACCTCCTGGCGCAGCTCCCCGGACTCCGGGAGAACGCTCGCAACATCGGCAAGACGTTCATCGGTCACCACACGGTGGATTACCGCGGGACCGAGCCGATCTTCATGAGCCTCCTGATCATGGTGCTGTTCGTGCTGCTCGCCAGCGAGGTGCGCGGACAGTACCGGCGCCTGAACGAGTCCGTGGTCCCCGAGGACAAGCTCACGCTGCGCACGTTCTTCGAGGCGTTCTTCGGCTACTTCTACGGGATGGCTCGGGATGTGATGGGGCCCGAGAACGCGAAGCGGTACTTCCCGCTCATCGGGGGCTCGGCCGCGTTCATCTTCTTCTCGAACGCGTCGGCGCTGATCCCGGGGGTGAACCCGCCGACCTCGAACCTGAACGTCACGATCGGGTGCGCGGTCGTGGTGTTCGTCCTCTTCAACTACTACGGGCTGAAGGAGAACGGCTGGGGCTACATCGCCCACCTCGCCGGGCCGAAGTGGTACCTGGCGCCGCTCATCTTCCCCATCGAGGTCATCTCCACCTGCGTCCGCCCGGTCACGCTCTCGATCCGGCTCATGCTCAACATCGGGGTCGACCACCTCGTGGCGAGCATCTTCCTCGGGCTCATCGCGCTGTTCGTCCCGGTGCCGCTCATGTTCCTGGCGATCATCGTCATCGTCGTGCAGACGCTTGTGTTCTGTCTGCTGAGTTGCATCTACATCGGGCTCGCGACGGAGAAGGCGGACCATCACTGATCGCTGCGCCTGATCGCTCGGTCAGGGATCACCCGGCGCCGCGGAGAACGGCGCTGGAGGATGAAGAGAAGGCTAGCCAGCCCTCGAAAATCGGATTAGAGGGGCCCCGCTGTCGATGGGTTGCCCCAGAGCGGTGGGTGGATCGCGCGAGCGCATCCCCTACCGAGCAGTCGAAGAGGTCCCGGGAGCGATCCCCGGTTCTCGAGGGGGTACCGCCCGCGCGGCCCCCGACCCACGCAGATGTTACGCATGCAGCCCCGCGCGGGCTGTGTGGCTTGAAAGGAGCAGATTCGGATGTCGCTGAAGAGCAAGCTGTCGCTGTCCGCCGTTGTCGGCACTGCGCTGGTACTGGTTCCCGCTATGGCGCTGGCGCAGGATGGCGCGGCGTCGAACAAGTACGACGCGAACTCGTGGCTCGCCGTCGCTGCCGGATTCGCGATCGGCATCGCTGCCCTCGGCGGCACCATGGGCCAGGGGCGTGCCGCTGCCGCCGCCCTGGAGGGCATCTCCCGGAACCCGGGCGCTGCGGCCCGGATCCAGACCCCGATGATCCTCGGCCTGGCGCTCATCGAGTCGCTCGTGCTCCTCTCCTGGGTCATCGCCTTCTTCCTCCAGGGCAAGATCGCCCCCTGAGCCAGCGCTGGCCGCGCCCCCTGGGTCCGGCTCCGCTGCTCCTTCTCCTGCCCCTTCCTGCTGCGCCGGCCGAGCGCTCCTTCGATGGAGCCTCGCCGGCGCGCGCGTTCCCGCCCGCGCACAGACCCATCGTCCTCGCTGCCAGGCCGTGCGCATGGCAACGAGCCCCGCACGGACCCGCCTCGCGCGCGCCCGCGGCTTGTGTGACCCGCCTCGCGCGCGCTCGCGGCCGCGGCCTGCCGCTATCGCACGCGCACCACGGTGCCCGGCTCGTGCGCCGTGGGGAGGACGGCCGTCCAGCCGGCGGGGAGCCGGGGCGACGTCCACCAGAACAGCCGCTGCGCGTCGAGCGGGGCCAGGTTCACGCAGCCGTGGCTCCGCACCTGGCCGAACGAGCGATGCCAGAACGCGCCGTGCAGCCCGACCCCCTTCGAGAAGTACTGCACGTAAGGGACGTCCTCCATCCGGTAATAGCGATCGGCGCCCTCGTCCTCGAGGTTGTCCATGTCCGAGGTGAGCAGCTTGGCCCAGATCCGGTACGTGCCGGCAGGCGTGGCGCGCGACGACCCGGGCGCGCCCTTGCCGGTCGAGACGAGCGTCGCGAACACGGGGCGACGCCCCTCGTAGGCCACGAGCGTCTGCGCCGAGCGCTCGACGTCGATCCAGCGCTCGCCCGCATCGGCGTCGACCTCGGGCGGCGGCGGCGCCACCGACGGGCGCCGGAGATCGCGGATCGAGATCCACGCCGCCGTGTCGCCGTCCGCGATGCGCGCGAGCTTGCCCGCGGCGCCCTGCGCCTCCTCGAGATAGGAGACGACGTCGAACCGCGCCTTGCTCTCCTCGGTCCGCGTGAAGCCCGCCCCGGTCCGCGTGAAGAGCGGAGCTCTCTCGGACACGACCCACGCGATCGCGATCTGCGCGGCGTCCGGAGGGACGTCCACCCCGTGGAAAGCGAAGGCGCGCACCGGGCCGAGATCGCGCATCGGCACCCAGAAGCCGCTGTTCGTGCGGCCGTACCGCGCCCCGCCGAGGGCCCGCTCCTCGACGATCGCCACCGCGAAGCCAGGCTCGAGCTGCGCGTCCGGCGCGTCGATGTCGGCCGCGTCGGCGCGGCGGTAGCCGAAGGACCCATCGGGGCCGACGAAGTAGTAGCGGTACGGGAGCCCGTCCGGCATCTCGCGCCACGTGCGCACGAGCGGGCTGATCGCGCCTGCAGCGGAGAGCTCGACGGCGTCGTCGCAGACCCAGGCCGCGGCGCCCACCTCGAGCCAGCGTCCGAGGCAGCCGTCGCCGCGCCGGGCCGCGAAGAGGGGCAGCTGCACGTTGCGATCGACGGAGCCGCGCCGGCGCGGGCTCCCGCCCGGCGCGTCGAACAGCGGCTGATCGCGCTTGAGCACGCGCGCGCTCTTGACCCAGGCCGGGAGCGGAGCGTCGCCCGCCGGGACCCACGGCGGTAGCTGCGAAGCGAGGACCGCTCCGCCCCAGATCGCCGCGCCGAGGACGACCCCCGCCGCACCGACCCGCAGCGCGACGCGGCGCTCGCGCCGCAGCGTGCCGCGGCGCAGCTCCCGCAAGCCCGCCGCGGCGTCTCCACGCTTCACCATCTCGCGAGATCCGGCGGAGACGACGGGCCTGCCGCGGTCAGCGGTAGGAGAAGCGCACTTCGTGATCGCAGATCCGGAAGAGGTCGCCCTCGACGATGGCCTTCCGGGCGATGCGCTGGCCGTTGTACTCGACGCCGTTCGTCGAGCCCATGTCGACCATGTAGTACTGGCCGTTCAGGAACTCGACCATGGCGTGCTGGCGCGACACGTTCGGGTCCTTGATCGTCAGATCGCTCGACTGCTTGCCGCGCCCGATGATGAACCGGTCCTTGTTCACCACGAACCGCTGCCCCGCATAGAACGCGGCGAGCACCGGGCCGGCGGGGACCTGGTTCGGCATCCCCATGGCCATCGGCGGCGGGCCCGGCATGCTGCTCGCCGCCTGCGGCGGAACGCCGTACGGCGGCGGCGCCATCGGCGGTCCCATGGGCGAGGCGTATCCGGCGGCGCTGCTCAGCGGCGGCGGCGGCGGCCCCGAGCGGCTCACCGAGCCGCCGGGCATGCTCTGGCGCCCGCCGGGGTTCGTGGCCTGCGACGGGAGCGGCGGCGGCGCTCCGAGGCGGGTCACGCTGGTCGGCGGCGGCGGCGGGCCGCCGACGCGGCCCGGGATGGGCGGCGGAACGGGCAGGCTGGGCCGCTTCCCGCCGGCATTGCTGCTGCCGGGCGGCGGAGGCGGTGGCGGCGGCGCGCCCGGCCGGACCGGCGGCGGTGGCGGCGGCGTCAGCGCCGGCACCGGCGTCGGCCCCGGCCCCACGGGGGGAACGCCGTACGGCGGCGACGGCGCGCCATAGGCAGGCGCGATGGCCGGGGCACCGTAGGCCGCCCCCACGGGCGTCGGCTGCTGCTGCAGGGCGACCATCGAAGGCCCGCCCGGTCCGAAGGGCGGCGGCGAGCCGGGCGTCATCAGCCCGGGCGGCGGGGGCGTCGCGGCCGGAGGCACCCCGCTGGACTGATGAGCGTGCGGGACCGCCTGATGTCCGGAGCCGGGCGCCGCGTCGACCCTCGCGGGCGGCGGAAAAGGCGTGCGCGGGCTGTAGCTTCGCTGCCGCGCGTACTGCTTCATCGACTCGTTGATGAGGTAGTCGATGGAGCACTCGAGCTCGCGCGCCATCTGCTCGAACGTCTCCCAAAGGACATCGCGACACTGGAACGTCCGTGCGCTTTTCTTGTTCGGATCCGCGCTCATCTCTACCCAACGATATCGGAGGATGAATTGCGCTGGGAAGCCTCCTCCCGGCCTCTTCCCTGCAAGCACCTGATGGCTCTGGATCGCGCCGAAAGCGCGCTGCGACCGCAAACATGCCCGCGCGAGATCCGCCGAGAGCCCGCGCAGCCCGCCGTGAAACCCGCGCCCCGGCCGCCCTTCGCGGCGAGGGCGAAGCGCCGCGGGCCCGGCGCGGAGGGCCGCGCTGGCCTCGCGGCGGGATCGCCCGAAGATCCCGCGTGCTGCGCCGGCGCTCGCGTCACTTCTTCTCGCCCTTCTCGATCTCCGGCTTCCTCTCCTGCATGGCCGGCCCGATGCAGTACTGAACGAACTCGCCGACGGTCTTCACTTCCCTGAGCTCACGCTCGTTCGACCCCTCTTTCGACACCTCGCACGCCCACTTGCAGTCCGGATCGGCCTCGCAGACCGGCGCGCGCGTGGTGTCGCCCTCGAGCGCCTTGACCGCCGGGAGATCGGCGGTCGTGCCGAAGGTGAAGTAGTAGGCGATCGCGCTCGTGCGCGCCGGCGCCGAGCCCGCGGCGAAGTGGCGCTTCAGGGCCTCGAGGGGCGAGCCCTCCTTCAGATCGCCGAACGCCGCGCCGTACGTGAGCGCCTCGGGCATGGCGAACCCCTTGCTGTCGGGGAGCCTGCTCATGAACTCGTCGATGTGCTTCACCGTCGACATCTTCAGGATGGTCGCGGCGGCGGCGCGGCGGATCTTCCACTTGTCGGTCTTGAACAGGCCGTAGAGCTTCTCGACGACGAGCTCGCGCGGCATCTCGCCGACGCGGCGGAAGGCCTGGTCGAGCACCACGTCAGGCGCGTCCGCGGTGGCGATCTCGAGGATGCGCTGGATGTCGCTCGGGTTGTTGCGGTCGAGCCGGCCTTCGAGCGCGGCGAGGGCGGCCTGGCGGCGCTTCTCGGGCTGCTCCTTGTTGGCCGCGAACCCGAGGAGGAAGTCGACCGACGGCCTGCCGCCGAGCTTCTTCATCGAGCCGAAGACCCGGAAGAGCTCCTCCTCCTGGTACTGCGCGAGCTGCGCCTCGAACTGCTTCTCGGTGGGCTCGAGCTTCGACGCGGCGTTCGCCGCCTGGAGCTCGGGCTTCTTGACGTCGACCCACTCGCTGGAGGTGACGAACTTCGCGATGGAGACGAGGTTCGCCGAGGCGGCTTCCTTCGTCGGCGGGTCGCCGTACTCGGCCACGAGCGACGCCATCTGGTCGAGCCGCTTCGCCTCGCGGGTCATGAGCTTCGGCAGCCCGGCCACCGCGGGGGGGCCGATGAAGCGCAGGAGCTGCTCCATCCCGTACGCCTGCGAGCGGTCCTCGAGCCGGTGCTCGAAGTCCGCCATCGCCCAGTCGATGAGCGCGGCCTTGAGCCCCTCCTTCAGCGCCTCGTCCGCGATGATCACGGTCCGATCCGACGTGAGCATCGCGTACGCGGCGTCCTTGTAGGGGAACGACGTGTCCGGCGGGAGCGGCTGCCCCGGCTGCGCGACGGGCGGCGGCTTCCTCAGCTCGGCGATGATCGACGGCACGAGCGCGGCCACGATGGACTGCCGGGCCTCCGGCGCCATGGTCGCGAGGGTCTCGACCATGATGCCGATGCCCACGCGCCGGCCCTGCCGGGGCTTCATGCGGATGAGCGACGTGGCCGCCTCGATGCGGAGCGAGTTGTCGTACTTGTCGTGAAACAGCACCGCCCTGAGCTTGTCCGGCCCGTGCGCCGTGGACTCCCACCGGTGGATGTCGTTCTCGTTGACGCGGCACCCGCTTGTCGCGAGCCCCACGCCCGCGGTCGCGAGGCACAGCAAAAGAAGGCCCGCAGCGCCGACGCGCCGCCCTGCTCGTTCGACAGTTTCCATGCACGTCCCAGGAAGGTCGGGATGGTACCGCCCGCAGCGCTCTGTTTGAAAGAATTTCAAGGCCGGTAAGAAGGGAGCTCGAACAAAGTTTGCGCGAAATCTGGCCAGAACTCCAGCGCGGCGGCGTCCTCCCCTCCCTGCCAGGCCTCCCAGACTTCTTGCCCCCGGGGTGGAGTGCGCATATGTGAGCAAGGTAGGTTTAGGTAGGCATGAACGTCCCTTTGTTCGCTCCTCGTCGTGCCCAGCCCGCCGCCGGCCTTGGCGAGCCCTTGCGCTCCGGGGCGCGTGGCGCCGCACGGACCAGCCCGGCGGGGGTCGCGGGTCCTGCGGCGCCGCCGGGGCACAGCTATGCCCGCGATGCGGCGGCGCTGGTCCTCCTGGTGTCCGCCTTGTACAGCGCGCTGGCGCTCGCCTCGTTTCGCGCGGATCCGCTGCGCCCGGAGATCTCGGGCGACGACTGGGTGGGGCCGGTGGGCGCGGCGCTCGCGGGGGCGTCGGTCGAGACGGTCGGGGTCATCGCGTGGTTCGTCCCGCTGGAGCTCGCGCTGCTCGCGATGCCGCTGCTCGGGGCGAAGCGCTCGATCGCCAGCCTGTTCCGGCTGAGCGGCGACATCGTGGTGGTCATCGTGCTCGCGGCGCTCGCGCACGTCGCGTTCCCGCTGGCGGTCGCGTTCGGCGCGATGCCGCTCGGCGGGGCCGTGGGCGAGCTGTTCGGGGAGGTGCTGCGCGCGCTCTTCTCGAACATCGGGTCGTACATCATCGGGCTCACCGTCGTCGCGCTCATCCTGATGGGCCGGGCGACGTTCTCGTTCATCGAGCTGGCGCACCGGGCCGAGCAGCTCGCGGCGGCGATCGCCGTGCGCGTCGCCGGCTGGGCGCGCGCGCTCTTCGGGGCGTGGGCCGCGGCGCGCGACCTGGAGCGGCGGGAGGGCGCCTCGGCGAAGGAAGCGCCGCCGATCATCGCGCGCAACTCGAGCCCCGACGCGATCATCGCCGCGCTGGCCGACGACGCCGACGAGCCGCTCTCGGATCCCGCCGCGAGGACCACGCCCGTCGAGCCGGCCCAGGTCGAGGCGCCGGCGCTCGACCTCTGGAAGAGCGCGCCGACGAGCGCCGCCCCCGAGGAGCCGGCGGCCCCGCCGAAGCCGCGACGCGGGCGGAAGGCGCAGGCCAAGGAGCCGCGCGAGGCGGCGCAGCAGGACGCCGAGGCGAGCGAGGCGGTGATCCACGGCGGCGAGGCGCGCGAGGTGGTGCCGCACAGCGCCGAGCCGTACGAGGTGGTGATCCACGGCGGCGAGGCGCACGAGGTGGTGCTGCGCGGCGCCGAGCCGCGCGAGGCAGCGGAGCAGGTCGACGAGCCGCACGAGGCGGCCGAGCCGGACGACGAGCCGCGCCAGGTGGTGATGCGCGGCGCCGGGCCGCGCGAGGGCGCACGGCGCGCCGCCGAGCCGCGCGAGGGTGCGCAGCGTCGGGCTGCGCGGCGCCCTGCCGCGCCCCCGAGAGAGCCGCGCGGCGCCGCGGTCCCGGAGGACGGCGACGAGTCGCCGTTCGGAGGCGAGGCTCACCTCTTCGAGGGGGATGCGCACCTGGACGAGGACGACGCGGACGATCGCGCGGCGCTCGATCTGGCCGACGAGGAGATCTCGACCGCGTTCGCTGAACCGGAAGCGCTCGACGTGCCCACCCCGTCGCCCATCCTGCCCGTGCGCGGGCCGCGCGAGGTGTCGATGCGCGAGCCGGACGCCAGGCCCGCGCACCGCGACCTGCCCCAGCGCGAGCCGCGCGAGCCGGACGCCAGGCCCGCGCACCGCGAGCTGCCCCCGCGCGAGCCGGACGCCAGGCCCGCGCACCGCGAGCTGCCGCCCGCCGGCGGGCCGGAGCGACCGCACGGCGCCGCGCTACGCGCCCCGACCATCGTCGATACGAGCCGCGAGCTCGTGAGCGAGAAGCCGGCCGTGGTGAAGGTCGTCCCGGCCGCCGGGGCGGGCTTCCGCCTGCCGATAACGGACATGCTCGAGGCGGCCGCGGGCGGACGCATCCAGCTCGACGCGGATCAGCTCAAGGCGACCGCGCAGCTCCTCGAGAAGACGCTCGCCGACTACGGCGTCAGCGGGAAGGTCGAGGAGATCCACCCCGGGCCGACCGTCACGACGTTCGAGGTCTCGCCCGCCGCCGGCACCAAGGTCTCGAAGGTGGCAGGCCTCGCGGACGACCTCGCGCTCGGCCTCTCGCGCAAGGTCCGCATCGTCGCCCCCATCCCCGGGAAGAACCGGATCGGCTTCGAGATCCCGAACGAGCACCGCCAGCCCGTCAACCTGCGCGAGCTCGTCGAGGATCGCCGCTTCCTCGAGATGAAGGCGCCGCTGCCGTGCGTGCTCGGCCGCGACATCATCGGGACGCCGTACTTCGCCGACCTCGCGTCGATGCCGCACGTCATCGTCGCGGGCGCGACCGGCGCGGGCAAGAGCGTCGGGCTCAACGTGATGCTGGTGAGCCTGCTCTTCCGCAAGACGCCGGACGAGCTCCGGCTCCTGATGATCGATCCCAAGGTCGTCGAGCTCGCGCCCTTCGACCGCATCCCGCACCTGCTCCTGCCGGTCGTGACGGACATGAAGCAGGCGGCGAACGCGCTCAAGTGGGCCGTCGACGAGATGGAGCGCCGGTACCAGCTCTTCGCGAACGCGGGGACGAAGAACATCACGACCTACAACGCCTGGGTCGAGCGCGTGCAGCGCGGCGAGGCGCGCCCGCCGAAGCCCCCGGCCAGGGTGAGCGCGATCGGCGCAGACGGGCTCGAGGTGGAGATCGACGCCACGAAGGACGGGTCGGACGCGGCGCTGCCGGAGAAGATCCCGTTCATCGTGATCGTGGTCGACGAGTTCGCCGATCTGATGATGCAGCAGGGCAAGGACGTGGAGGCGAGCGTGGCCCGGCTCGCGCAGAAGGCGCGCGCCGCCGGCATGCACGTGATCCTGGCGACGCAGCGACCGAGCGTCGACGTGATCACCGGCATGATCAAGGCGAACTTCCCCACGCGCATCGCCTTCCGGGTCGCGCAGAAGGTGGACAGCCGCACGATCCTCGACGAGCAGGGCGCCGAGCACCTGCTCGGCCGCGGCGACATGCTGATCAAGATGAACGGCTCGAACGACACGCGCCGCGTCCAGTGCCCGTTCTGCTCCGAGGAGGAGGTCCAGAAGATCACCGACTTCCTCCGGCTCCAGGGCGAGCCGGTCTACGACGAGGCGATCCTCCGGCCCCGCGACGACGAGGGCGAGGAGCCCGACACCGCCGACGCGGAGGCCGATCCCATGTACGACGCCGCGGTGCGGATCGTGGCCGACACGCGGCGCTGCTCGACCTCCTGGCTGCAGCGCAAGCTCGGCGTCGGCTACAACCGCGCGGCCAAGCTGGTCGAGGCCATGGAGAAGCGCGGGCTCGTCGGGCCCGCGAACGGCGCCAAGGATCGCGAGGTGCTGATCGCACCGATCTGAGCCTTGTGCAGTTTGTCTTGACGCCGTTTCGTAACGCGTGTTGGCACGCCGTCGACCTGGGCGAGCGGTCCAGATCGGATGTTGAGGAGAGCACATCGCCGCTCTTTCCGCCGCCGAGGCCGCGCGTCAGCGTGGCGGTTGTTTTGACTTTCCCGTTCGAATGCTTCATGGAGCACGCAGGATGGCGCCTGAGGAAACGCGCACGCGTCTGATCGCCCAGATCGCGAGCCTCCTGAAAGAAGGAACGATGCCCGCAGACGCCCGCGCAGCGGGGCTGACGCTCATCGGCTGGCTTGCGAGGCGCATGCCCGGAGAGGCGGCGTCGCGGGACGGCGTCGAGGAGATGCGCCGTCGCGCGGCGGTCCTGAGCTGCCCGCCGCGACGCATGGGCGGGCGGCGGTCCACCTGAGCGTGCGGCGCTGAGCGGGGCACAGACACCGCGCGCTCAGATGGCGTACGCGGCGCGGCTCCTGCCGGCAATCTGGCCGACTGCCCCGACGGGAGCGCGGCGCTCGCCTCAAGTCCACGGGGCGTCGCGCCGACCCCGCGGGTACGCGCCAGCGCCCTGGGGGCCGGCGGCCGCGCACGGCGACGAGAGGACCGAAAGCGACATCAGTATCGTAATTTGTACGAGCCGTATCGAGCGCGGCTAAGCTCTTGGTGGCGCGGCTTTCCGCGCCGTGGGGCTCGCGCGACGTTCGAACCGGGACGTCGGCTCGCTCGGTATCATGGGTAAACGGCCGCAGTGGGGCCTGTGATAGGTGGTGTTGCTCATGGCGAACCGCGTGGTCGCCCTCCCCGAACCTCACCCGAATGACGATGAAGATGTCGTGTGGGGGATCTCCACGGCCAGCGCGCTGTGGGCGCGCGGCGAGCGGCGCGACGCCATCGTGTGGCTGCGACGCGCGGCCGACGCGGCCGGGGCGGCCGGGCAGCCGTTCCGCGCCTCGGAGCTCGGGCTGTGCGCGACGGCGCTCGAGGAGATGATGGCCTCGGAGGTCGGGCAGCCGAGCGATCCCGATCTCCTGGAGACGATCACCGGCGAGGACGACGACGAACCGTCCCCTTCCGATGAGGAAGCTGACGAAGCTCCTCCGTCCGACGAGCAGACCTGGCGCCGCCGCCTCTCGCTCGGCGCAGAGCTGCGCGCGTCGATGCCCTCGATCGAGATCGACCTGTTCGAGCCGCTGTCGGAGCCGGAGCTGGCCGCCGAAGCCGAGCGCCTGCCGGCGCCGTCACGGCCGGCGCCGAAGCTTCCTCCGGTCGCGACGGAAGGGCCGGCCGCCGCGGGCCGACCGATCGCGCCGTTTCCCCCCGCGCCTGCGGGGCATTTGCAGGGAAGCGCGTCGCAGCCCCCGCCTCCCCCGCCGCCGATGGCGCATCGGCCGACGCAGCAGCCGCCGGGCGGTGCTTTCCCGCAGCCTGCGCCGTACGCGCAGCCGCCCGCCGCGCCGTACGCGCAGCCGCCGACGCGGGTCGCCCCCTCCACACCGCCGCCGGCGCCCAACGTCCAGGCCGGCGCCCTTTATCGGAGTCAACCACCGCCGGCACCTCCGCTACCTGTCGCGCCGGTGGCGAACGCCATCCCGCCGCTGCCTCCACCGCCAGGGGCTCCGTCGTTCAGGCCGCAGATCACCGCGGATCCGCATTCGATCGCGGCGCAGGCCAAGACGCAGAGCGCGCCGCCGCCCGCCCCGGTACCGCCGCCGGCCGTACCGCGAGGAGCACCCCCGCGGCCATCGTCGGCCCCCCCTCGCCCTTCCCCGGCACCGGTGCTGCCGGAGCCGCCGGCCGCCCTGGCTCCGTTGCCGGAGCGCGGCCGGTCCGACGCCGCGATGGGGCCCCCGCCGCCCCCGCGCCGCGCCGGGGCACGCGCAACGAGCGAGCCGCCGCCCGCGGCGCCGCTGCCTCCGCCAACGTTCTCCGCGCTTCCGGCAGCAGCCCTCGCCGCGCCGCCACCGCCGAGGTTCATCGCGGAGCCGCATTCGCCGCCAGCGCCAGGAAGCACCGCGCCCGCGTCGACACCGCCGCACCCGCCATCCTTCAGGCCGCCGCCGGCACCGCCGCACCCGCCATCCTTCGGGCCGCCGCCGGCACCGCCCGTCGGGCTTCCACCGGCGCCGCCCGTCGGGCTTCCACCGGCGCCGCCCGTCGGGCTTCCACCGGCGCCGCCCGTCGGGCTTCCACCGGCGCCGCACCCACCGTCGTTCGCGCCCCCGCGCGCGCAGCCTCCGCCCGCGCCGCTCCCGCGCCCGCAACCGCTGCCTCCGCCCGCTGCATCTCTGCACCCGCAGGTGCTGGCCCCGCCAGCATCGCCGCAGTCGGTCGCGCCGCCGCCGCCG
>JAICEP010000152.1 GCA_025924095.1 Sorangium sp. | reverse complement strand
GCCAACGTCAACCCGCCGGCGGGCGGCAAACCGTCGCTGCTCACGCACCGCGACGTGGAGACCATCTTCCACGAGTTCGGTCACCTGCTGCACCACCTGCTGAGCAAGGTCACCGTACGCAGCCTGGGCGGCACGCGCGTGGTGCAGGACTTCGTCGAGCTGCCCTCGCAGATCATGGAGAACTGGACCTGGGAGCGCGACGCGCTCGATCTCTTCGCGCGCCACCACGAGACGGGCGCGCCGGTCCCGGACGACCTGCTCCAGCGGATGCGCGCCGCCCGCACGTTCCGCGCCGGCGCCACGACGATGCGGCAGCTCGGCTTCGCCGAGATCGACCTCGCGCTCCACATGGACTGGGCGCCCGAGCGCGGCGACGTCGTCGAGTTCGCGCGCGAGGTCCTCGCGCGCTACTCGCCCGTCCCGCTGCCCGAGGGTTACGCCATGATCGCCGGCTTCTCGCACCTCTTCTCGAGCCCGGTGGGCTACGCCGCCGGCTACTACTCCTACAAGTGGGCCGAGGTGCTGGACGCCGACGCCTTCTCCCGCTTCCAGGAGGAGGGCCTGTTCAGCCGGAAGGTGGGCGACGCGTTCCGGAGCCAGATCCTCGCGCTCGGCGACACGCAGGACCCGATGGATCTCTACAGGAGCTTCCGCGGCCGCGAGCCCACCCTCGACGCCCTGCTCCAGCGCAGCGGCCTCGCCTGAGCCGCCTCTGGGCGGCCCCCCCGGGCCCGCCCAGCCTCCGCGGGCCTCCACGGCCTCTCCACGGGCCTCACGGCCTCCCCCCACGGCTTCCCCCCACACCGTAGCCCCAGGACGCGCGCGCCGCGCCGGAGCGGGCGCGCCCTCGCGCCCGGCGCGCCGCCGCCCCCGACCGCGCTGCCCGAGGCGCGCTGGGAAACTTAACCGGTTCAGTCAAGCCTCCCGCTGTCGTGTCCCATGTCGCAACACCGTAGTTCTCGACCGGTCTCCACGATGGCGGCATCTCGTGATCCGCTCTCCAGGATGACGGCATCTCGTGATCCGGTCTCCACGATGGCGGCATCTCGTGATCCGGTTTGTGAACATCGGTAAAGAACCCTCAAGAATTCGTGAAGTCGAAATCGTGCTGTCCGTGGTCAAATGATGTGACTCGGATTGATAAAATAATTCAGCTCGCTATTTAACCCCTCGGGTCGACGCCGCCCTGATCGCGGGCCTCCCCATCGGCTCGCCGGGCTCGAACATCAACGAGGGTCGTGATGAAGACCCCGTGCGAGCAAACGAGAGCTCGGCGGGCGCGCGGCCCAGGGAACGTACGAATCGACGAAGAGCCGCCTGGATCGCTGGCATCCAGGAGGGCAGAGGCCAACGACAGTCGGAACGACAGTCACCAGATTCATCAAGGAGAACAACGATGCGACGTTTGAGCTTCATGATAACGACCTCGTGTGCGCTCGCGCTCGGCGCCTGCCTGCAGGCGCCCGAGGTGGACGAGCAGCGTGTCGATCAGGTGGAGCAGGGGCTCGTGGATCCGGCCTCGGTGCTCGGGTTCGAGAGCGTTGCGGACTGGACCGTCGCCGGCGCCGCGAAGAGCGCCAGCGCCGATCCCTCGGAGGGCGCCTCTGCGCTCGCGCTCAGGAACTTCGCCTTCGCGGAGCTCCGCTCCGTGCCGCTCACGACCGTATCCGGCGTGACCTCGACGCTGGCCTTCGACCTGAAGCCGCCGGTGCCGCCCGCCTTCGGCAATGCGCAGCTCACCGTGAATATCCCGTCTCGCGGCGTCCACAGCGTCTTGCTGGGCCAGGTGAGCCTCGGCGATCTCGCCGCCGGCACGTACAGCACGCTCTCGTTCGACGTGCCGCCGAGCGTCGTCAGCGCCCTGCAGCAGGCCTACAGCGATCTGACGTTCAAGATCGTCCTCAACGTCCCGTACTCGACCGCCGATTACCTTGTCGATCACCTGCGGTTCGTGGGTGGGACCCCGCCGGGCGGCGATTCCACGGTCGAGCTGCGCGTCTCGGGCGTGGACGACCGGCTCGTCGTCTCGGTGAACGGCCTCCAGCGCAGGGTGTTCCACCTCGGCGAGGCGAGCGTCGGCCAGCGCATCGACGTGAGCGACTGGTTCGGGAGCGGCGCCAACGATCTGCGCGTTCAGCTCCTCAACACCGGCGGGCCGACGACCGGCGGCGTCGAGCTCTGGGTGGACGATCAGCCTGTCGTGAGCGAGGTGTGCCCTGCGGCCGTGTGCAACGGCCTGGATGCCCGGACGGGCATCGTCTGGGATCGGACGTTCTCGATCGCGACCCCGGACCGGCCTGCGTTCCAGCCCGTGACGGTGACGGGGGGCAGCGGCGTGTCAGGCCAGGTGTACGTGAACGACGTCTTCACCGGGCGGGTCACGCCCACCACGCTGTCGTTGCCGCCGGGCGACTACACCATCGGCGTCGGCTCCGGCAGCAAGCTGCCGCCGGTCGATTACACAGGCTCGTTCTTCGAGCAGCAGGTGACCGTCGGCGCGTCGCCCGTGGCCGTCGACATCACGACGACCCCGCAGCTGCCTTTCCAGGAGGAGACGCGCATCGCGATCCTGCCCATCCGGAACAGCATCAACCACGTCGCGTCGCTGAATGGCCCGGACCCGTCGAACACGGGAGTGCTCGCCGAAGGCGACATCACGGCGCTGGAGGCGCAGGCCTGGGCGACCAACGATCGCTGGTTCCAGCCGCTGTCCTACGGCCTCGCGAGGTGGACCATCACGGTGCTGCCCACCATCGAGGACGTGCCGATCATCGAGCAGAACCACGACGGGTGGGACACCACGCGCTTCATCGCGGAGGCGGGGACGGGCTCCCTGGCGAGCCAGTACGACATGGTCGTGTACTTCTTCTCACAGCACCGGGCCGACGGCACCCCGGTCGAGCGCGTGAGCAACATCGCGTGGGCGTTTGACGGCACGAACATCGGGTTCTCGACGAGCTTCACCGGCGTGGGGCCGGACCTCCTGAACGCCGCGTTCCTCCACGAGGTGCTGCACAACTACGAGTCCTACAACCAGAACCAGCTGCACCTCTACAACGGCATCGAGGGCCTGCACGGCGCCGAGCAGCACGGCTATTACGGCGGCTCGGCCGGCGAGGAGGACTTCGTGCACTTCTATCGCCACTTCATGCGCGGTCAGGTCGCCGAGCTCGGCGCCATGCGGTCCAACCTGGACTGGCCTGCGATCGGGGAGGTCGCGGCGAGCTCGGACCTCTACCTCGGCGTCTTCCCGGTCCTGCGCCGCGGCTTCCGCGTGCCGTGACGTAGCGCCGCCCCCCTCAGGCGATCACCTCATCGAGAAGTTGCAAGCCGACAGCGACGCCGCCCCCACGGTCTGGGTCATCGCCCAGTTGTTGAGCGACCGGATCTGCGCCTGCTCGGTCCTGAACGCGTACCCGCTCGCGAGCTGCACCTCGGTGCCGTTCCGCGGCCGGATGAACACCGAGTACCGCCTCGACCCCGTCTCGACCACCATCCGGACCGTGTACGTCGTCCCGGCCGCGTACGGGAACACCCTCGTCGCCTGGTAGCGCGAGCCGTTCCGCACCCGGACGTTGCCCTGCTCGTCGAAGATCACGCTCGCCGCGAGCTCGGTCCACGCGTCCGCCGCGCCGCTCGACAGCCCGACCACGCCGTCGATGTTCGACGCGCTCGGCGTCACGTCCCAGGTCGCCGTGAAGGTGCCCCACTGCGTCGTCAGCGGCGTATTCACCCACTCGCCGGCGTCCACGCTCGGGCACGACGGCGCCGGCGCTGGTGTCGTCGGCTGCGTCGGCGTCGGCGTCGGCTCCGTCGGCTGGGTCGGCTGGGTCGGCTGGGTCGTCGTCCCCGAGCCGTGCTCGAAGGCGCCGATGTCGATCGCGCCCACCGAGGTCCGCCGCAGCGCGCCGCCAAAGGCCGCGATGGCCCCCTTCGGCGGGTGGAAGAGCGGCAGCGCCAGCGGCGACGGGAACGCGCGCCCCGAGATCCCCGACGTCTGGCTCACGCCGGCGTTGCGGAGCGGGCTCGACGCCAGCAGCGACACGTCGCGGTTGGCGATGCTCGTGAAGCCCGGATCGCTCACGATCCGCGTCCCCGTGAAGCCGGAAGGCACGGTCGTGCCCGTGGACACGGCGTTGTTGACGCCCTTGATGAGCGGGCTGCCGGTCTTCCAGCTCGCGTCGTCGCGGAAGACCTGGACGCTCCCGCCCCCGACGCGGTGGAAGATATTGTTGTGCAGCTCGATGCTCTCGATGCCATCGAACAGGTGGATCGCCGCGCTCGACCCCGCCATCAGCAGGAAGGTGTTGTTCACGAACCGGTACCGCCCGTTCGTGTCGCCCGTGCCGTCGCCGCCGACGCGCACCACGTACTGCGTGTGCGTCTTGCGGAAGACGTTGCCGACAACATCGGAGTCCTCCCGCGCGAGCCCCGGATCCTGCCCGTCAGGGCCGATGAGCTCGAGGTCCTTGTAGAGCCCGCCCTCGATCCAGTTATGGTAGATCTCGTTCCGCTCCGCGCGGGACTTCACCGCATTGCCGCCGTTTGCGTCGTGGACATAGCTGTGCTGCATCCGAAACACGGCGCCCGGATAAGCCGTCTCGTCCGTGGCCATGTAGATCGGGTGCCTCTGCGTCCCCTGCCCGCACTTGTAGACCTCCACGTACTCCAGGGTCAGCGAGCCCGAGTCGCCGTCGGCGCCGAGGATGCCGTGCGCGGGGCAATCGTGGACCACGGTGTCACGAATGGTGACATCGTGACCATGGTGAAAAATGCACCTCGATGTGCCACCGGTCACGTCGAACCCCTCGAGCACGATGTGGTTCGCATTGATCTCGATGGTGTTTGTGCCGCCCTTGAGGACGGGGCGCTTCCCGGAGACGCGCTTGCCGCGGAGGGTGATCTTCGCGGTGGGCGTGCCCCACTTCGTGATCCTGATGTTGCCCGAGTACGTCGCGTTGCCGTCGACCTCCACCACGTCGCCCGGCTTCAGCCGGCCCGCGACGTCGGCGAGGGTCTTGTAGGTCCGCGTCGGACCGACTTGATACGTCGTGCCGGCGGCCTGCTCCGCCGCGTCCAGCTCCTCCGCGGTCACGTCCTCGTCGAGCGGCGCGCAGCCGAAGCCGACGATCGACATCGCCAACAGCGAGGCGATGAACTTACCGGCAGCGAACGACCGCGACCCAAAGCCCTGAGAAATCGAATGCATGGCTTTTTCTCCCCCGGCGTCGTCGAACCCCTGTGGTGAACAGGACCGTAACGGGCGAAGGCCACAGGGGGCAGTAAGCTAGCCTCCCACTGTCCGCCTTCGCGCCGCGAACCATCGGTGCAGACCATTCAGCACCAGAGGGGCGGATACCGGCGCTCTCGTAAGATCACTTATTCCCGGATTGCCGCGGAGGGTCAAGACGAAAACCTGCCGAAAACAAAACCAACGAGCAATTAGGTCGCACACCTGAGCCGTTTTTGACATCAAGGTTGCAAAATTCGATTCAAAACTGCAATGCGCAGTTCGTCCGCTGATGTGAGGGATGTGTAGCGAAGTGGTCGCCCGTCCGCTTCATCAAGGGCGAAATCCCGCTGAAATGTGGGGCAACGCCCAATACAACCTGGATCTCCACGCCATTCACTGACCTTCACCTACCTCGCCCCCGCGCTCTCGGGCTCCGAGGCGGCGTCCACGCCCCGTCGAGGCGAGTTTCTTCCCGGAGAGACGCGGTGTTCAGGGACAGGAACCCGCGCTGTGCGGAGCGGGTCGGCCTCGGCGATCTCGCTGCGTGTGCGCGGGGAGCAGCACCATTCACGCTTCGAGCCGCTGCCGCGGAACGTCGAGCGCGCGCCGCGGTACCACGGGCGCGAGGCGCTCTTCCGCGGCGACGAGCGCTCGCCGCCGCTCATGCGACTGAGCCGCTCTCATGTCCGATTCGGCAGCTTGTTGCGGCGGTGTCGCGGCCCCGGGGGACGAGGAGCCGCTCAGGAAGGAATACGGGGAAGGACGAATCGACTCGGGAAGAGGCTTCTCCTTCTTTCGTGGACTCCCGGCTTCCTCCGGGTTCCACGGGATCCGGCGCGCCGAGCGGCGCCGGGCGGCGCGCTCAGCGCCTGCCCTTGAAGCCCATCATCTGCTGCACCACCGCCTCGCTCTCCTCGGCGATCGCGCCCTCCTGGGCCGCGCGATCGGCGCAGTCCTCACAGACCTTCTTCTTCTTGGTTCCGACCTTGATGGTCTTGAGCTCGTCGACCTCGCTGTTGCACTCGCGGCACGTGGGCATCGCCGGCCTTCCTTTCGCCGCGCCAGCATATCGCACCCGCGCCGGGATCGCGCACCCGCGCTGCGAGCGGCCTGCGGGGCCCGCCCGCCCGAGGTTTGGCCCGGTCGAGCCGCGCGGCCTAGGCTTGGCGCCCCCACGAGGACCCCAAGGAGGAACCCCATGGATCGTAGGCAGGGCGCGCGTGCGCAGGTCGACTTCCCCGTCTCGGCGCTCGTCGACGGCCACAGGCACCGGTGCCGCGCGATCGATCTCTCCCCCACGGGCATGATCGTCGAGCGCGCGCCCGCGCTCGCGGGCCGGGCGCTGCCGGCCCTCACCCCGTTCGAGCTCGACATCGGGGCCGGGCGCCCCATCCGGCTGCGCGCCCGCCCGGTCTGGGACCGCGACAACCTGCTCGCCGTCCGCTTCGTGGTCATGAGCGACGCCGACCGGCTCACGATCGCCGAGCACCTCGACGACAGAGCCCGGCGCCGCGAGCCACTCCATTAGAGAGGCCGCCCTCGACGCAATGCGCGCCTGCAAGGGTGAAATCGCAGGAGTGCAACCCCCGAGGGATTCGCCCGGGACATCTATGCGAACTTGCAGGGAATCTTGATCTTCTCACGATGGCACGTGACCTGCTAAGTCCGAGGTCAGCGTTGCTGGTGCGGCCTATCCCCCCCCGGGCCCCGGCGACGCTTTTTCTTTTTGTCTCTCGCCGGCTCGACGGGCCGTTCGCGCCGCCCGGCGCTCGATAGCGGCCCCCGCGCGGCGCCGGGACGACGCCCCCCCGGAGCGGGGGAGCCGCGCGCTAGGTGCGCGGCTCCCTGCGCCGGCGCGCGGCGGAGATCGACGCCCGCGGGATGCTGGCGGCAGAGCGCCGAAGCTCGTCGAGGGCCTGTTCGGGCAGGCGCAGCACGCGGGGCTCGCCGGCGGGCGGCTCGGCAGGGGCCGTCGGGCGGGCGCCCAGGTACGGCCAGAGGCTCTCGCGGATGGGAGGCGGCAGCACGTTCTCCAGGTACTCGAGCGCGGTGCCGCGGAGGCGCGCGTCGTCGGCGTGGAGCGCCCGGTAGGCGATCTCCAGGGGCTCGCGCTCCAGGCAGAGCGAGAGCACCCGGAAGACATGCTCCAGGCTGCGGCTCGTCCGCTCGATGAGCAGGCGCTCGGCGAGGGGCGCCTCGCCCGGCGCGGACGCGTTCGCGGGCTGGGCGTCCCACACCCGGCGGTCGATCTCGATCTCCCGCGTCGCCGCGGCGATCACGTCCTCGCGGGGCAGGTGGATCGGCGCGCGATGCTGGAGCAGGCGCGCGAGCGCCACGCCGCAGTTGTAGCGCACCTCGAAGCGCTCGTCGGCGAGGCCGAGCCTCAGCCCGTCGGCGGCGCGCTGGGTGGGGCAGGCCTGGAGCACCCGCGGGATGCGGCGCCGGACGGCGATGCTCCCGGCCGGATCGAGCAGCGCGTCGAGGAGCTGGCCGGTCGCGCGGGGGGCGACGGCGCGGAGCGCGCGGACCGCCTCCGAGATGAGCCCCTCGCGCTCGAGGAGCGGGAGGAGGTGCGGGACGAGCGCAGGGTCCGGCTCCCGGACGAGCCCCCGGCGGATGCGCTCGGGGTCGCCCGAGCGGAGGTCGGCGATCACCGCGAGCACCGGGTCGGACGCGATCGCGGCCGACGCGGCGCGCGCCGAGAGCGGCCCTTCGGCGACCTTGCGATCGCCCGCCGGAGGCCCCTGGCCGTCCTCGGGCGCGCGGCCGGAGAGCGGCGCGCGGCCGGAGAGCGGCGGGCCGGCGTACGACGTGCGCTCGCCGTCCCCGGGCGCGCGCCCGCCGTCGGACCGCGCCGCCGCCCCTTTCCGGAGCGCGGCGAGCTCGGCGAGCACCCTGTCGCGGCTGAGCGCGTCGACGGTGCCGCTCAGGGTGCGGCGGGTGGTCGCGTCGACGACGCTGGCCGGGTCGAGCGAGACGGCGCCGGAGCGCAGGCTGCTCTCGAGCGCGGCCACGTAGCCCCGGTGCAGCCGCGGCGTGAAGAGCAGCGTGACGCCCACGGCCGCCGTGCCGAGGTCGATGAGGAGCGGCAGCGACCCACCCTTCGGCGCGACAACGAGCAGGACCATCGCGACGCCGCTGCCCGCCGCGGTGCCGATGCGGTCGAAGCCGACGTCGATGAGCGTCTTGAGCGACCGCTTCTGGTCCGGCGGCAGGGGCGTGTAGAGCAGCTCGTAGCCCGACCGGAACAGCGAGTTCCGGAGCACCGCCTCGGTGCCGCGGACGCGGGCGGCCGCCCCGCGCCGCGGCGCGACGACGACGGAGAGGGAGCTCGTGAGGACGGCGGCCGGGAGGAGGCCGATGGTGGCGGCGAGCCCGAGCCGGTCGAGCGAGAAGGTGGCGGCGAGCGACTGCGCCACGAACGAGAGCACGCTCACCGAGAGGTGGAAGAGCGCGAAGAACGAGAGCAGCTCGTTGCGGTCGCGCATCACGGCGGCGGCCTCGGCGCTGAGGGCCACGTCGAACAGCGCGCCGCTCACGGCGCCGAGCGCGACGAGCAGGGCGAGGTCGCGCAGGTGGCTGCTCTCGCGCAGCGCGCGGAGCCCCGAGGCGTCGGCGCGCGGCTCCTCGCCCGCGGCGCCGGCCGCGCCCCCGCCCGGCAGGCTCGCGCCGAGGAGGTAGGTCGCCCAGGCGCTGAGCGCGCTCACTCCGGCGAGGGCGAGGAGCATGGTCGGGGCGTCCATGACGTGGCTGGCGCGCCAGGCGAACAGGCCGCCGATCACGCCGCCGAGCGTCCCGCCGCCCGCGATGCGCCCCATGGAGTGGCGCGCTGTGTGGGGGTCGAAGCGCTCGTTGACGAGCGACCAGAAGGCGGAGATGAGGGTCGCGCCGAAGACGGCGATGTGCAGGTAGAAGACGAGGGCGGCCGCGCCGGGCGCGCGCAGGGCGAGGACCCACTCCAGGACGAGGAGGACGGAGCTCGCGGCGCAGGTGGCGGGCACGACGCGCGCCGGGGAGAGCTGGAGGAGGGCGCGCGAGAGCAGGAGGACGGCGGCGAACGAGAGCACCGCGCCGGCGGCCATGACCTTGGGGACGTCGGCGGCGCCGAAGGTGGCGAGGAAGAGGGCGTCGCGGGTGGCCCGGCCGGCGACCTGCTGGGCGATCATCGTGCCGGACGCGATGGCGGCGATGAGGACGGCCCTGCCGCTTCCGCTCGCCGCTTCCACCTGTTCCTGCGGCATCCTAGGCGGGTTCGGCGGTGAGCACGCGGGCGTCGGTGACGAGGGTCCCGAGCGCGACGTCGCCCTCGGTCGCGGGCACCTCGGCGACGAGCTGGAAGTCGAACGCGACGCCGACGGCGTGCCCCGGGGGGCAGAAGCGCGGGAGCGTGCTGTCGTAGTAGCCGGCGCCGTAGCCGATCCGGTGCCCGCGCGGGTCGATCTGGAGGGCGGGGACGACGATGACGTCGAGCGCCGCGGCCTCCTCGTCGGCGGGGTCGGGCTCGCGGAAGCCGAGGCCGCGCTCCTGCATGGCCTCGGGATCGGCGACGAAGCGGAAGGTCATGACGCGCGACTCGGGGTCGATGGCGGGGTACGCCACCTGGACGCCGCGGGCGCGCAGGAGCGGGTCGAGCTCGCGGAGGTCGACCTCGTTGCGGTCCTCGATCGGGTAGAAGAGCGCGACGCGCCGGGCCGCGGCGACGGCCGGCAGCTCCGCGAGGGCGCGCTGGATGCGGCGCGACCGCTCGAGGAGGGCGTCGCGGGGGATGGAGTTGCGGACGGCCCGGGCGCGCTTCCGCAGCTCGGCTTTCGCGCGGTAGCGCAGGGCGATCTCGGCATCGGGATCCATGCTCGGGGGTTCCTCCGGCGCGCATCCTAGAGAGGCCGCCCGGGATCGGGGAACCGTCGTGTGAGAAATCGGCGCGCGGCGGCGCGTGCGGTCACGGGTGTGGCGGTTTTGCAGGGGGTGGGGCGCGGCCGAGGTTCCAGAGGGGGCTGAGGCTGAGGCCGGCTCGGGGGGGCGAGCGGGGCGGCAGAGGGAGGCAGGGGGCGGTGGCGACCGGCGAGCCCAGGTGAGTTTACGGACGAGCCTGGTGGCACCGCTTGTGTTGACGGCCTCGCCCGCGTAGACAGCGTGGGCAGGGCGGATGTTTGAAGCGCCAAGGTGACGATAAGGCGATGAGCGAGCCAGGGTGGCTGCCCGAGCAGGGGCCCTCGGCGGCGGGAGAGAGCGATGTTCTGGGAAGATTTCAAGAAGTTTGCGATTCGTGGCAATGTCATCGACATGGCGGTCGGCGTCGTGATCGGCGCCGCGTTCGGCAACATCATCAAGTCGCTCGTCGATAACCTGATCATGCCGCCGATAGGCCTGCTGACGGGCGGCATCGACTTCAGCCAGCACTACCTCGTCCTGAAGGCGCCGGGCGCGCCTGGTACGTACGCGAGCGCCGAGGAGATGGTGAAGGCCGGCGCGGTCCTCCTCCGGTATGGCCAGGTCATCAACAACCTTGTGAGCTTCTTCATCGTCGCCTTCTGCGTGTTCCTGCTGATCCAGCTCATGGGGAAGCTCCACAGGAAGCAAGAGGAGGCGGTGACGACGAAGGATTGCCCCGAGTGCGCGATGAGCATCCCCCTCAAGGCGGTGCGCTGCGGGCACTGCACGGCGGCGCTGAAGGCGGCGTAGGGGCCGGGCTCTTCGCCAGGCGGAGCGTGAACGTGGCGCCGCGCCCGCAAAGCCTCCTTCCGGAGGGCGCGCCGGGCCTTCCAAAGCACGATTCCGACGCCTCCGTCCATGGTCCCTCCCTCGGGCCATCGAATTCGGTCTACTCAGCCGCCGGAAGCTCGGCTAGCGTTCCACGCTCCGGCGACACCCTGAGCTCGCCTCTCTGGACTGCCGGTGCATCGCGGGGGCGGGCCAACCACGCCATGACGGAGGTAACCTTGCGTAATCTCACGATAGGAGACCTGAAGCTCGCCTTGCGCGACCTGCTCGACGAGAGGGCCGACGAGCTGCGCCTGTCGGCGACAGGCAAGCTGTACGAGCGGCGACTCAGGGCAAAGCAGAAGGAGATAGACGCCATCCCCGACGCCGCGGGCACGCAGGCGCCGCTCGCCAGGGAGCTCTCCGAGGCCGACGTCCGGCACGACGGGCTCGGGGCGGCCATCTTCTTCCTCTGCAAGGCCATCGAGGCGCACCCCGCCTTGCCGGCGGCGCTCAAGGACGCGGCGGCGACCGCGCAGCAGACGTTCGTCCCGAAGCTCGAGGTGCTCCGCGCCCCCTACGCCGACGAGGCGTCGGCGGCGCTCGACAACCGGCCCGAGCTGGCGCGGCTCAAGGCAGAGCTGAAGTCCGCCGCCACCCCGGGCGGGGGCAGCCTGCACGACTGGGTCAAGGCGTTCGTCGCCGCCGGCGACGACATCGACAAGCTCCTGCGCAGGCGCGCCACGCTCCTCGCCACCGGCGAGAACGCCGCGGCCACCGGCCCGCTCCGGGGCGCCGCGGTCGGGCTGCTCGGGCGCTTCCGGGATGCGCTCCGGGACGAGATCCAGGAAGAGGGCAGCGCGCTGCCGGCGGACCACGAGGCGCGGCTGTTCGCGTATGTCGACAAGCTGAACGCCGACCGCGAGCGGGGTGCGCGCGGGCGCGCGGCGCCGGAGCAAGGCACTCCCGCGGCCCCCGGCCCGCCGGCTGTGCCCACGGCGCCGGAACCGGCCGAGTCGGTGGTGCTCACCGACCCCGGCCTGTAGCCGGCGTCACGCGCGGCGACATGCCCGGGGGCGTGCGGGGCAGGCCCCTGGGCATGTTCCGACATGCCCGCCCCCTGCTCGGCCAGGCACCCG
>JAICEP010000151.1 GCA_025924095.1 Sorangium sp. | reverse complement strand
TTGTTGTTCCCGTCGTTGCACTCGTCGATCGCGCCGTCCGGGTCGACGACGCCGTAGATCAGGATCGAGAGGTTCCACGGGAACTCGTCGATGGTGGCGGTGAGGCTCACGCTGGCTCCCGGCGCGATCGGCCCCGCGACGACCTCCTCGTGGAGCACCGTCCCGCCCTGACCGGGATCGCCGGCGTAGTACCGGATCCGCACGTCGCTCGCGGGCGCGGAGCCGGCGTTTGTGACCGTCGTCGGGACGTCGACCTCCTGCGTGTTGCACTTCACGTCGGTCACCCGGCCGATCTCGATCTGGAGGTCCGGCAGCGCGTCGCCCTCGTCCACGACCACGATCTGCTCGTTGTTGCCCTCGTTGCACTCGCGCTCGATGGCGCCCTCGTCGACGACCGCGCGCACGCGGCCGGGCAGCGTCGCCAGCGGGCTGTTCGCGGCGTTGTAGCTCACCGTGAGGAGCAGCGAGCTGTGCGGCTCGATGCTTGTCTGGAGGACCGCCTTCAGCGGGACGAGGGTCTCGTCGAGGAGCGGCTCCCAGCCGTCCGCGGCGTCCCACTCGCCGTAGAAGCTGAGGACGACGCCGGGGCCCACGCGCAGATCGCCGTCGTTCTCGACGCGCACGGTGATCTCGACGTTGTCGGTGAGCTCGCCGCAGGCCGCGTCGGGCGACGAGATCTGGATGCCGTCCAGCGCGAGGTCCGGCGCGATCCCGTACGACCGCGGGTTCGAGCGGTAGGTGTTGTAGACGCGGCCGCCGTAGGTCTTCCAGCTCTCGGGCTCGCGCAGGGGGATGCCGCCGCTCTCGAGCACGTTCGTCACGTGGTAGCTGTGCTGGTTCCAGATGCGGCGGGCCGAGACCCAGGTATCGGTGGGGCTGCCCCAGACCTCGAGGCCGTTGTTGTAATCGACGCCCTCGCGGCAGTTCTCGGACTCGTTCGAGGTGGCGAACACGATCTCGGCGTTGCCATCGTTGTCGACGTCGGCCACGACCGGGTACTCGGTCCGCGTGCGGCTCGGGGAGTGCTCCTTGAACAGGACGCTGGCGGTCACGCCGTCGTAGATGCGGAAATAGCACTCGTCGTTGTAGATGACCTCGGCGGCGCCGTCGCCGTTGAAGTCGAACACGCTCGACCCGGTGGCGCGGCTGGAGTTGTCCTCGATGACGCGCCGCCAGCCGTTGTGGTAGCAGACGCAGGTGCCCCGCTGCGTGTTGCAGGTCGCCGCGCCGGTGCCGCCGCAGTCCTCGTCGGTCGTGCACTCCTTCCCGTTCGGCGTCCGCGCGGGGTTGGCTGTCCCCGAGCCGTTGTCGTTGAGCGCGTTCGGCCACTCCGGGCACTCCGCCGTCGGTGCCTGAAGGTCGAGCATCACGTAGCGCCCGCCGAACGCCGTGCCGACCTCGGGGAAGCCGTCGCCGTCGAAGTCGTCCACGTTCGGCGCCCCGCCGTCGAAATTGGCGCTCGCGCCCATCGCCGCGCTGCGCGCGATCTTGCCGTCCTGCCCGTTCAGCACGAAGAAATACCCGTTGTTGAACAGGATCACCTCCGGGAGCTGGTCGAGCGGGTTGCTCGGTCCGGGCGAGGCGCTCTGGTCGGCCCCGAGGACGTCGGCCACGGCGCAGAACCCGTCGCGGCGGAGGTCCGGGATCCTCTTCGCGCCGAGGTCGTCCACGCCGTTGACGGTCTGCCCGTCCCATTCCACGACGAGCTCCCCGTTGCAGAACGCGGTCGCCTCCGGGTCCGTGTAGGGGGGCGCGCACTCGGCCCTGCTCGTCACGCCCTCCGGCGGGCGGGGCAGGGCGTAGGCGGTGCTGCCCGCGACGATCTCCAGCCGGTGGTCGTCCTTGATGTTCGCCACGCACGCGATGGGGCCGAGCCGGTTGGCCGCGTTCGCCGGATCCCCCTGGATCCCCTGCGCCGCCTTGCCCACGAACTTGTCGACGATCGAGAGCGCGCGGGTCGTCGCGTCGACGCGGAGCGTGAACACGCGCGCCCCGACCACGATCTCCGGGAGCCCCTCTCCGTCGATGTTGGCGATCGCCGGCGCCGGCTCGTTGTAAACGTCGGTGGATAGCCAGAGGTCGTTCGCGACGAGCCGGGTCTCGCCCGTGTTGGTGAAGATCTGGAGCCCTCGCGACTCGGTGATCGCGACGATCTCCGGGACGCCGTCGCCGTCGAGATCGCCGACGGCCAGCGAGGCGGTCGGCATCAGCGTCGCGTCGGCGCAGAGGTAGTTCGCGTCGAAGGCCTCGCCTTCCTGCCATACCTGCGCACCGAGCACCGCGAAGTAGTTGCGCCCCTTGTTGGGTCCGCCGCCGTGGATCGCGCGGAGGACCCCGCTATCTCTGTACGTCGAGCCGCAGAACGTCGTGAAGATGATCTCGGGGAAGTCGAGCTCGTTGATGAGCCCGTCGCCGTTGTCGTCGTCGAGGTTGGCGACGAGCGGGGTCATGACGTTCTGCGCCGAGATCGGGAACGGGCTGTCGACGGCGTCCGTGTTGGCGCGGTTCTTCCCTCCCCACGTGAACTCGACCTCCGGCAGGACGCTCGCGAACGGCTCCGGGGGCAAGAGGCACGTGGGCGCGGCGCCGGTGCCGGAGCAGGAGCCGACCTCGCAGGCGGCGTAGGTGGGGCAGTCCCAGTCGTCCTCGCAGGGGCAGCTCGCGTTCCCCATGCCGTCGTCGGTGCAGGTGCTCTCGTAGTAGGCCTCGCCGCCGCACGTGAAGAGCTCGCTCGTGGTGCTGCCGTTGGAGACGCACGTGAGGAGGTTCTCGCCGTCGCACGTCCGCTCGCCGGCGGTGCAGGCGTCGGCGACGCAGATGGTGCCGTTGCAGAACTGGTTGAAGGGGCACCGGAGGTCGTCCTCGCAGCTGATATCCACGCAGATGGCGCCCCCCTCCGGGGTCATCTGGCATTGCTCGGTCGGGTCGCAGGTGAGGTCGGCGCAGGTGTTGTTGACGCAGGTGCCCTGTCCGTCCTCGATCTCACAGCGCTGATCCGGCCGGCAGTCCACGTCTTCACAGCCGCTCTCGACGCCGCCCGCCCCGCCGCTGCCGACCGTGGCCCCGACGAACCCGCCGCCGGTGCCTCCGCTCGTGCTGCCGGCGCCCCCGCCGCCCTCGCCCGGGCTCGTCACGATCTCAGGATTGCTGCAGGCCGTTGCAGCGAGCCATAACCAAGGAAGCGCGAGGGGAAGCATCCGCCGGGGGCACGTGGGCATGAGACGATTGTACGGGCGCGCAGTCGACATGGAAGCGCGTTCGCGCGCGACTTCGTGCGGCGAGTGGGAGCTCTGCCCACGATGGGCGTGGCCCGCGGCGGGGGTCTCGCACGGCGCGCGCGCGGGGGAGCGCGCCGCGCGCGCCGTGCGGGACGGCCACGGTGGGGGCGGCCGCGAGGGGTTACGCCGAGGGTTTACGCGAGGAACGCCCGGGCGCGTTGAAGCGCCCTTTCGCTTCCCGGTCCGCGCGTCACGCCCCGCCGCGCTCGAGCGCCTCCTGCAGCGCGCGCACCTCGCGCGCGAACGCCGGCTCGGTGCGCAGGGCGGCGGTTCGCTCCGCCGGCAGCGAGAGCGTGCGGTCGGCGACGATGCGCGCCGGGCGCGGGGACAGCACGACGGCGCGCTCGGCGAGGTAGGCGGCCTCGATGATCGAGTGGGTCACGAAGAGCACCGTCATCCCGAGCTCGGCCCACAGGGCGCGGAGCTGATCGTCGAGCCGGCTCCGGGTGAGCTCGTCGAGCGCGGCGAACGGCTCGTCGAGCAGGAGCAGCCGCGGGCGCGTCACCATCGCGCGGGCCAGCGACACGCGCATGCGCATGCCGCCGGAGAGCTCGGCCGGGTACCGCGCGCCCGCGTCGGCGAGGCCGACTTGGAGCAGCGCGGCCCGCGCGGCGGCGCGGCGCTCCTCGACCGGCGCACCGGCGAGCTCGAGCGGCAGGGCGGTGTTCTCGAGGACGCTCCGCCACGGCAGGAGGTGCGCGTCCTGGAAGACGTACGCGATGGGCGCGCGCGCCCCGCCCCCGCCGCTCGCGCCCCCCTCGGCCTCCACGACGGCCGCGCCGGCGTCGGCGCGGTCGAGCCCGGCGACGAGGCGCAGCAAGGTGGATTTGCCGCACCCGGAGGGCCCGAGCAGCGCGACGAACGCGCCCGGCGCGACGTCGAGATCGAGGCCGTCGAGCACGACGAGGCCGGAGGCGCTGCCCCCCCGCGCGCGGCCGGCGTCGTCCAGCACCGGGAAGACGCGCCGGATGCCGGTCAGCCGCACGCGGACGCCGCCGCTCGCCATCGCCTTCGTCATCTGCGCCCGGCGTTCTATCCGCGCCGCCGCCGGTTGGCCAGCAGCGCGTGAGCCGCCGCGCGTGCGCGGACGAGCCGCCGCGCCCGCGCCGATCAGCTCGACGAGGCCGTGCGCACGCAGCGGAAGCCGCCGTCGGCGAAGCGGTAGTGCGCCTCGAAGCTCATGCGCGCCCAGGTGCGGAGCGACTGCGCGCCGTACATCCACGAGCCGCCGCGCATCACGAGCAGCGGCCTGTCCGGAGGCCGCGTGTTGCGCGGGTTGTGGGAGGGGCCGTCCGCATAGAAGTGCGGATCGTCGTAGTCCTCGCACCACTCCCACACGTTGCCGGCGAGGTCGAGGATGCCGTAGGGCGAGGCGCTCCCCGGCGTCGAGCCGACTGGCACCGTCCCGCCGTCGCGGTTGTCGTAGTTCGCGCGCGCCGGCCCCGGCTCGGCGCGCCCCCAGGGGTACTTGCGGCCGTCGGTGCCGCGCGCGGCCTTCTCCCACTCGGCCTCGGTCGGCAGGCGCTTGCCGGCCCAGTTGGCGTAGGCCCGCGCGTCGTCCCACGACACGTACACAACGGGGTGGTCCTCGAGGCCGGCGGGGATCTCGCCGCGCCTGAAATGGGAGAGGAACCGGCTCGCATCGGCGTCCTCGGGGCGATACCCCGTCACGTCGACGAACGCCTTGAACTGCCGGTTCGTGACCGGCGTGCGGTCCATGTAGAAGGCGTCGACGTGGAGCTTCCTGCGCTGCTGCCCGCTCAGGAACGGCCCGCCGGGGACGAGGATCATCTGCTCGCCGGTCTTCTCGCGGACCGTCGGCGCGAGCTCGCGCCCGTCGGACGAGGGCCGCGCCGGCGAGGGCGAGAACTCCGCGAGCGCCTCGTCGAGCCGCGCCCGGAACTCCGCGCACGACGCCGGCCGCCCGGCGGGATCCTTCGCGAGCGCGTCGAGGATGAGCCGGTCGAGCGCCGGCGGGAGGTCGGGGCGGAGCGACGAGGGCGGCGCCGGCGGATCGGCGACGTGGGCCATCATCACGGCAAAGTGGTTGGGGCTGTCGAACGGCACCTGCCCTGTCGACAGCTTGTAGAGCGTCACGCCGAGGGAGTAGATGTCCGAGCGCGGGTCCGCGGCGTGGGGGCTCTTCACCTGCTCGGGCGACATGTAACAGCACGTCCCGAGGAACGCGCCGCTCAGGGTGTAGGTCGTCCCCTCGAGGATCTTGGCGATGCCGAAGTCGACGATCTTGGGCATCAGGCCGTCCTTGCCGGTCGTGACGAGGATGTTGTCGGGCTTGAGGTCGCGGTGGATGATGCCCATCCGGTGCCCCTCATCCATCGCGTCGAGGACCCCGCCGAACAGCGCGCGGATCTCCTGGAAGGGGATGCGCCCGCGCCACCGCTCGAGGTGCCGCACGAGGGTCGACCCCTCGACGTACTCCATGATGATCGCGAGCAGGTGCTCGCGCTCGACGAAGTCGTAGACGGCGACGACGTTGTCGTGGCTCCAGGAGCGGAGCACCCGCGCTTCCCGCGCGAACCGCCGCCGGATCTCGGGGTTGCCGGAGAGGTTCGAGTGCAGGCATTTGACGGCCACGACGCGCTCGCGGGCCCGGTCGTGGGCCCGGTAGACGACGCCCATGCCGCCCTCGCCGAGCGTCGACTCGATGCGGTAGACGCTGATCTCCGTGCCGGGCAGGAGCCGCACCGGCGGCAGCGGCAGCGAGGGTGGCGGCAGCCCCCCGGCGCCGAGATGTGTGGGGGGAAACGCCGTCGCCGCGAGGCCGGGATCGGTGACGAGGTGGCCGCACGAGGGGCAGAAGCGAGCGTTCTCCGGGAGCGGAGCGCTGCAGCCGGCGCACCGGGGAGGGGTGTCCTGGCCCATCGGTCGCGGCGAGTCTCGCACAGGTCGGGGCCGTCGTGGGCGGCGAATGTGTGGCGCGCCGGGAGCGCCGGGAGCGGCCCCGGCCGCGGTGTGGACCGAGCGGCGCTCCGTGTGGACGAGCGGCGCTCCGTGTGGACCGAGCGGCGCTCCGTGTGGACCGAGCGGCGCTCCGTGTGGACCGAGCGGCGTGGTAGCGTCGCGCGATGAGCGCTCCGGGGGACGACGACGCCGATCGGCCCATGGGCGCGATCCACGCGGCGCTCGTCGCGGGCGGCACGATCGCGCCCCTGGTCATGGACGACCGGCAGACGTGCCTGTGGATGGATTGCGAGCTCGCGTCGCTCGTCGAGAACCGCTTCTTCGAGCGCGTCGATCCGGTGGCGCGCGGCGCCGAGCTGCGCGCCGTCTGGGAGCCGAGGGCGACGCGCGACGGCGCGCTGATCGGGACGCCTCATGCGGGCGCGCGCTACGTGCGCCCGTACTGGCTCATGCAGGGTGGCAGTCGGGTCGGCACCATCGCGCTGTCGACGGGCGCCCGCGGGGAGCGGCTGATGGAGGTCTCGAGCCTGTACGTGCTCCCCGCCCACCGCGGGCGCGGCGTCGCGGGCGCCGCGCTGCGCCGCGCGGACGTCGTCGCGTGGGCCCACGGCGTGCCCGGCGTGCGCGTGCAGACCTGCTGGGCGTGGCAGCCGGCGGTGCGGTTCTATCTCGGCCTGCGCATGTGGGTCGCCGGCTGGACGGACGCGCTCGTCTTCACGTGGCGCCGCGGGCTGCCCGCGCACGACATCGAGATCGGCGAGCGGGAGGCCACGTTCGCCGTCGTCGTCGACGGCCGGAAGGAGCACCTCATCCGCGCCTCGGTCGAGGGCGACCGGCTCGAATGGGTGGAGTCGCCCCGGATGGATGCCTATCGCGGCGAGCCCTCCGACGTGGCGTATCTCGGCCCGGGGACGTTCGCTGTCGCCCTGGCGACGCGCGGCTTCCCGCTCGTCCGGTCCGAGGGCCTCTGGCGAGAGCGCCACCGCTCGTCCGACGTCGGGGAGCCCGAGGGGCTCGCGTACAAGATCGAGCTCTTCGAGGCGGTCGATCGCAGCTTCGGCTTCGACGTCCGCACGCCGCGCATCCCGGGCCTCCTGTACCGAGCGTACGAAGACATCGACTGACCTGGCGCACGCGGCGCACGCGGCGCACGCGGCGCGAGCGCCGGCGCCCGGTGGTGTAAGCTCCGGCGCATGGACGACTGGCTCCACCGCGCGCCGACCGCGTTCCGCGGCAAGCGCATCTTCCGGCTCGGCCTCGCGGCGAGCTACGGCATCGACGAGGGCGGGGTGCGCGGGTGAGCGGGGCGTCCATGGATCCGAGGGTCATCGCCTGCACCACCGTCTTCCCGGCGGATGCGGCGCGCCTGCTCGCCGAGGGGGTCGCGCCGCACGCGCTCGCGCTGCCTGCGGCGCGCTCGGCGGAGAACCTCGCCGTCGTCGCGCCGGATCCGGTCGTTCTGGGCGCCGAGGTGGTCTTTGGCCAGCCGCATCCGGACGACGTCTGCGCGGCCCCGCGCCTGCGCTGGGTGCACCTCAGCACCGCCGGCTATGCCCGTTACGATGTGCCCTCCGTGCGCGCCGCGCTCGCGGCCCGCGGCGCCGTCCTCACGACGAGCAGCGGTGTCTACGCCGACCCTTGCGCCGAGCACGCGCTCGCGTTCCTGCTCGCGGCCTCCCGGCGGCTGCCCGAGTGCCTCGAGAACCAGCTCGGCCCGCGCGGCTGGCCCGACGCGCCCGTGCGTTCGCGGAGCGCGCTCCTCCGCGGCCGGCGGGTGCTGCTCCTCGGCTTCGGCGCCATCGGCCGCCGCCTCGCCGCGCTGCTCGCCCCGTTCGAGGTGGATCTCTGCATCCTGCGGTCCCGTCCCCGCGGCGACGAGCCTGGCCGTGTCGTCGCGAGGGACGCGCTCGGCGACGCCTTCGCGTGGGCGGACCACGTGGTCTCGACGCTGCCTGACGCGGAGAGCACGCGGCGGCTCGTCTCGCGCGCGCTCCTCGCGCGGATGCGCCCCGACGCGTGGTTCTTCAACGTCGGCCGCGGCGCCACGGTCGACCAGGCGGCGCTGCTCGAGGCGCTGGAGGCGCGCCGCCTCGCGGGCGCGTACCTCGACGTGACGGATCCCGAGCCGCTGCCGCCCGAGCACCCGCTCTGGCGCGCACCGGGCTGCTTCATCACGCCGCACACCGCCGGCGGGCGGCGCGAGGAGCCGGTGGCGCAGGTCGAGCATTTCCTGGCGAACCTGCGGCGGTTCGAGCGGGGGGAGCCGCTCGTGGACCGGGTGATCTGAGGCGGCGGCGCGCGGGCGCGCTCGCGAAGGGGGACGAGCTTTCCTGCGCTCCGTCCGATCGGTCCTCGGCATGCAGGGGGACGTTGCGCGCCCGAGCGCGTGCGTGCCATGGAGGATGTGCAGCCCATGAACGACGACGAGCACACGCCCATGGTGGCGGGCGAGAACGCGGTCGCCCGTCTGTTCGAGGCGGCGGATTATGAGGTATCGCAGGCGGTCGGCCTCGAGCCGGGGAGCGTGGATTGGTTCGCGACGCCTCGGAAGGGGCCGGTGCGGCCGAGGACGTACTTCCGCGTCTGGACGCGCTGCCCCGAGGACGTCGACGTGGCGCTGGCGGAGCTCGACGACAAGCGTCGAGCGACGGCGGCCGATCGTGCGCTCGGCGTCGTGATGGAAGGCAGCCTGCCGCCTGGCTACACAGCAGATCTGCGGGCAGATCCCTGCGCCGTGCTCACGTATCGCCGACTGGTGCTGGAGGTGTCGGGGATTGCAGGCAGCGTGGGCGAGCACGTGAGGGCGTATGGGATGAATGGCGAGCCAGCGAGGTACTTGCCGAGGCGTATCGACGATCGTGAAAGGGCACATTCCGACGCCGTGGGTTGGATCAAAGAATGGGTTCGTAGCAGGCCGACGTCCCCCATCATTTTGCTCTCGCGCCACGCGGCCGACCGCTCCGCGGTCGTCGAACAGGTGATTTACGAGATCGGCGTGCGGTTCTTGCACGAGCCGGACGACACGGTGCTCCTTTCGAGAAAGGCTCCGGTCGGAGCGGCGAGCCTGGCTTACGCGCATGGATTCGCCGTTCTGGTGCACGAGGACATCCGGCATTTGCATAAGCATCAGCCGTCGTTGGCCTGTCTCGATCGCTCGGCCGTCAAGGACTACGAAAAGTCCGTCCGCGACTATCTGCCGGGGGAATATGTAACACTGTCGACGCCGTTGTCGGTCGATGTTGAGCGCTGGTTTGAGGAACGGCTGGGCTCGCCGGCCCTGAACGCTCGGTTTCTCTCTGCCCGTGAACGTGAGCCCGAGTTCAAGAGGCTGACCGATGCGTCTGCGAACGTGCAGCGAATGCTGGACTCCGTGCTCGATTCCCGGGGTGTCCCGTCGAGCGGCATTGCGCAATGGGTCGCGTACGTGGTCCACGACTACATCTCCACGATCTTGCGTGAAGCTCTTCGGGACGAGACGGCTTCCCTGGCGCAGCTCGTATTACTCGAAGAAGCCGCGCTGACCCAGTTCTCGCTCGAGTGGATCTTCATCGAACCTGGACGCCAACTCGTCTCGCACCCAGCATGGGGCCCTCTGCGAGAGCAGATTTTTACATGGTACGAGGAAGGCAGCCATGGCCGCTTCCAGATGAATACGCTGATCCGCGATTATTTTATCGCACGCAGGCTCGCGCGCGAGATCCTCGCCGGTAACGTCGGCTCTCTGAGTCGTCACCAGTTCCCCAGGGAGTACGTGTTCCTGTTCCTGTCGATCCTCTCCCCAGAGGCGGCGGCCCGGTTCGCGGAGGGGCGAGGCGCCGAGGTTCGCGCCGAGATCGAGGCCGAGGTGGAGCGCCGCCTCCAGCTGACGCTCGCGCATCAACTCAAGCGCTCCGTCGGCGCGATCTTGATGAATGTGCAAAATATTCGGGAGAATCTCGGCGCATTAGACGTGGCGAAGTTCAAGTATGAGTTCCGCCGAATCGACGAGGAGATCGCATTCCAGTCGGCGCTCGCCGAGCAGACCGGGCGGTGGCAGGAAGTCCCGAATGACGCTCCGGAGGGCCTCGCTCTCCACGACATCGTGATCGATGTCGTCGCACCGCTCCGGCAGAGGTGGCCGGATGCTGGTTGTGAGATCGCGATCTCCGCCGCGCTCCGCGTGCGGGCCAACCGCGCGGGGCTGCGCGAGATACTCCACTGCCTGTTGGAGAACGCGTTCCACGCGGTCGCATCCAGCCCTGCGCCTCGCTTGTGGATCCGCGCGATCCTGGAGGGCGATACCGTCCGCCTGGAGATCGTCGACAACGGCCCCGGTATTCGCGCGGAGGATCGGGAGCGCATCTTTGAGCCCTACGTGACGACCAAGAAGGGCGGCGACCAGCCGCTCGGTACGGGGCTGGGGCTCGCCATCGCGCGGCGCTATGCGGCCCAGCTCGGCGCGTACGTGGGGCTCGACCCCGAGCGCGAGGGGACCTGCTTCTTCGCACGGTTTGTCACGTGGAGGGATGCATCATGAACGAAAAGAACGCCCCGAAGGTGCTCCTCGTCGAGGACAACAAGGCCACGGCCGGTGATTTTTTGCGCGTGCTCCAGCTCAATGGATTCACGGCCGAGCACGCCCTCGATGCCGCCGAGGCGCTGGACAAGGCGGCCAACTTCGGCCCCGACGTGGTCCTGCTCGACCTGCAGATCCCCTCTGCGCCGGGCCTCTCCGACGAGAACGTCGAGCACGGCTTCCGCGTGCTCGACTCGCTCCTCGCCGCTGACCCGTTTCGCCCCGTGTGCATCGTGACTGCCCACAACCAGCCCGAGCTCATCCGCCGCGCGATGCGGCGGACGCACGGCGCTCCATTCGTCTTCAAGGACGACGATCTCCGCCGCGCCTTGCCGAAGGCCGTGAACGTCGCCCTCGCCAGCCCGGCCTTCAAGATGAGCCGCACCGTCCGCGAGTTCCGCGCTCTCGTCGACCGGAACGAATCCGAGGACGTCTATCGCAGGTTCATCCACCAGCACTGGGGTGCGATCCTCGGGCCCGAGTACCAGGACGTCCGTTCGCCGTACCCGATCACGCGCGGCGGGGAGATCGATCTCCTGGCGATCCGCTGGGACGGCTTCCCCGACCTCTGGGAGCTCAAGCGCCCGAGCGACCCCGTATTCAAGGACTACAACGGCTGGCTCCATCACAGCCTGGAGTGCGCCCGGGCGATAGGCCAGCTGATGTCCTACTACGACGCGGCGGAGAAGGAGCCCCGCGGGCCGCTCGGGTACGACGGGCGCCGGGGCATCACCGTGCACCTCCAGCGCCCCCGCGGATTCGTCGTGATCGGGCGCTATCAGAGCGACGCCGAGCGCGAGCGCCTGCGCCTCGAGAACGGCTTCCTCGCCGGCCTCGCCATCCTGACGTACGACGATCTCATCGAACGGGCCGAGCAGTTTCTCACGTTCCTCCAGCAGCATCGGAACGGGGACGATTCCCCCGTGTGACAGTCGGATCCGCGCTCGATCGGGCTCGCGAGGTTTCACTCCGGTTCCGGTCGGAGCGGATGGCGAAGCGCCGCGGGGAGGGACGTCGGAGAGCTCCGTCGTTGCACGGCGCACCGTTCGGGGGAGCGCCGGAAGGTCGTCCGCCCAGCCCCCTGCATCGTCTTGCGGCGCGGTGAGCGCGTTGAAATCACCCGCTCCGGCGCACTGTCGCCCGTTTCAAGGCGTGAAACGCCCGACTCGGTCGCCCAGTCAGCGATTTCAAGCCTTGAAGAGGTCGACTCGGGGGCCGAGTTGCCCATCTCAAGCCTTGATCCGCCCCGCTGGGCCGCCGAGTCGGCCGTCTCATGCCTTGAAACGGCCGACTCGGCCCCCGAGTCGCCCGCTGCAACGCTTGCATCAAGCGTTGCAG
>JAICEP010000150.1 GCA_025924095.1 Sorangium sp. | reverse complement strand
TCGAGCACGACGGCCTTCTTCTCCCCGCGTAGCTCCACCTGCACCGGCTCCTCAGGCGGGCTGTAGTCGACGGCGTTGCCGATCAGGTTCGACAGGAGCTGCCCCATCCGGCCCGGATCCCACGTGCCGTGCGCGTCGCTTCGGGCATTGAAGCGGAGGGTATGCTCCGGGTGGCAGGACTCGATCTCCACGACCACTTGCTGGCAAATCGAGCCTAGATCGACCGGCTTCGGCTCGACAGGAAGACCACCGTGGGCGCGGATGCGCGTCAGGTCGAGCATGTCCTCGACCATCCGCACCGCCCTGCCGTTGCTCGCGGCGATCCGCTGGACAAGCCGCGTCACGGCGGCCGTGACGTCCTCGCGCTTGAGCAGCGAGGCGGTGGCGAACTGGATGGCAGCGAGCGGATTGCGCAGGTCATGCCCGAGGACCGCAATGAACAGCTCGCGGAGCACGACGTCACGACGGAGCTCGGCGGAGCTCGCCCTCTCCAGCTCGACGGCCGTGGTGATCATCACCTCGTCGAGCGTCGAATGCACGAGCTGGGCCTCCTCGCCGCCGAGGATCACCCTCTCCTGAGCGCAGAGCTCGATGATCACGGAGCGAAGGGTGCCGAACTCGCGCAGCTCCTCCGCGAGCGTGTAGCGCTGGGCCAGGCGATGGGACACGTGCGACTTCGCGGCGTCCGAGCTGCCGATCTCCTGGCCGGTGGCCCCGCCCTGGCCGCCGGCTGCCGTGCCTGCTTGCACGCTCTGCGTGAGCGAGTCGATGAGGTCGTCGAGGAGCTTCGGGGTGGAGTTTCTCAGGTCCTCTTCGTTGAGCTCGCGGGCCTGGGGGATCTTCGGATCGTTCCGCAGACGGGATGTCCACTCACGCAGGAGCTCGTCCTTCCGCTCGCGGAGCAGGACCGTGACGCGCGACAACGGCTGGGACACATGCGCTCCTTTGGGCTTTTGTCTTCGCCAGGCATGCTCTGTCGTGCGTCGGAGCGCAGTCCGCCACCGCCGTGACTCCCGATACGTCCCTAAGGAGAAGTCCGAAGGAAGCGTGCGACCGTACGCTTGCGCGCCAGCTCACGGCAGGCCGGCGCTGACTCGGCCATCGGAACCGAGATCTCCGTTCCCTACCCTCCCCCCGCCACCTCGCTCCACTCGATCTCGAACCGCGCCAGGTACTTCCGCAGCCGGTCCGCGTCGTTGACGCTCTTCTTCTTCGCCCGCGACGCCGCGAACAGCACCCGTCCCGCCTCCGACAGCGACCGCGCGCCCTTCAGCACCCGCAGCACCTCGGCGAGCTGCGCCCGGTCGAACGGGTCGAGCGCCGCCGCCCGCCTCGCGCCGAGCGCCGCGAGCACGAGGTCCTCGCCGTCCTCTCCCCCGCCCGCGCCGCCGGCCGCCGGCGCCGGCCGCCAGGCCTCCGAGAGCCGCGCGATCTCCTCCTCGACGATCGGCGGCCCGATGCGGCCCCCGGGCGCGAGCGTCGCCATCCGCGTCACGGCGGCGTTGAGGTCGCGGAAGTTGCCAGGCCACAGCGCCTCTCGCGACGTCGAGAACCGGAGGAACCGCTCGCGCGCGTCGCGGCTCATCGTGATCCGCACGCCGAGCAGCCGCGCCGAGGCGTCGAGCTCGTAGTCGAGGTTCGGCTCGATGTCCTCGACCCGCTCCCGCAAGCCCGGCAGCCGGAACGTCCACAGGTTGATCCTCGCCAGGAGATCCTCCCGGAAGCGCCCCGCCGCGACCTCCTGCGACAGATCGCGGTTCGTGCCGGCCAGGAGCTGGAACTCGCTCCGCACCTCCCGGTCCGAGCCGACAGGCAAGAACGCCTTCTCCTCGATGGCGCGCAGCAGCATCGCCTGCTCGTCCGCGCCGAGCTCGCCGATCTCGTCGAGGAAGAGCACCCCCTCGTGCGCCTTGCGGAGCAGACCCGGACGGTCCTTGAGCGCGCCCGTGAACGAGCCCTTCGTGTGCCCGAACAGCGACGACATCGCCCCGTCTCCGCGGATCGTCGCGCAGTTCAGGTCCACGAAATCGCCGCTCACCTGCCGGCGACCCTTCTTGAGATCGTAGATCTTCCGCGCGAGCTGCGACTTCCCCGCCCCCGTCGGGCCCATGAGCAGGATCGGCGCGCGCGACGCGATCGCCACGTGCTCGATCCGCTCGATCAGCCGGTTATACCCCGCGTTGCGCGTGTCGATGCCGCTCTTCAAGAACGACACCCCCTCGCGCTGCTCCTTCTGGAAGCGCGACGCGATGCGGTCGTACTTCGAGAGATCGAGATCGATGATCGTGAACGACCCGGCCGCGAGCTCCGTCCGGTCGCGCTTCGGCGGCGACGTCTGGATGAGCCGCCCGGGGAAGTAACGCGACTCCGTGAGCAAGAACAGGCAGATCTGCGCGACGTGCGTGCCCGTCGTGATGTGGATGAGGTAATCCTCCCGGTCCGGCGCGAACGGGTACGCCCTCGCGAAGTCGTGCAGCGCGCCATACACCGCCTCGAAGTCCCACGGGTCGTCCACCTCGACCACGTGACCGCGGATGTCCGTCTCCGGCGAGGCGTGCCGCACATCGCCCATCACCGTCCCGGCCAGCGCGTCGAACCGGCGCTGGTAGAGCAGCTCGAACCGGTCGACGATCAGGTCCTCGTGCTGGCAGAGCGCCACGCTCGGGCGCCACCGCGACCAGCGCTCCGGCGTCTTGCCGGTGTCCAGCGTCGGGCCGAGCATGCCGAGGACCACCGTGGATTTGCGGGTCATAGAAAATTCTCTAGTCGGTTATACACACGGATAAGCGCCGTGGCCAGCGCCCTGCGATCGGGGTGAGCCGCGGCCGGGGATCGTGGTATCGCTCATCGAGGGAGAGTCGACTGCCATGCTGACCATCGATGGATCCACGGGCGAGGGAGGGGGCCAGATCCTCCGCACGACGCTCAGCCTCTCGCTGATCACGCAGACGCCCGTGCGGATCACCTCGATCCGCAAGGGCCGCGCGCGCCCGGGGCTGATGCGGCAGCACCTCACCTCGGTCCAGGCCGCCGCCCAGGTCGGCCGCGCCGAGGTGTCGGGCGCCGCCCTCGGGTCGCAGGAGGTCGTGTTCCGGCCGACGGCGATCGTGGCCGGCGAGCACACGTTCCGGGTCGGCAGCGCGGGGAGCACGACGCTCGTGCTGCAGACCGTCCTCCCGGCGCTGCTCCGCGCGCCCGCGCCGTCGACGCTCACGCTCGAGGGCGGCACGCACAACCCCATGGCGCCGCCGTTCGATTTCCTGGACCTCGCCTACCTGCCGCTCGTGCGGCGGATGGGGCCGGAGATCACCGCCACGCTCGTGACGCCCGGCTTCTATCCGGCCGGCGGCGGGCTGGCCCGCGTCTCGATCGCGCCGGTGCCCGCGCTCGCGCCGCTCGAGCTGCTCTCGCGCGGGGAGCTCCGCGGCCGGCGGGCGGTGGCGACGGTGGCGAACCTCCCGAGCGCCGTCGCGCTGCGAGAGCTCGACGCGGCGGCGGCGGTGCTCGGCTGGGAGCCGGCCTGCTTCAGGCCGAGCGTGCTGAGGGGCGGGCACGGCCCGGGCAACGTGATCACGATCGTCGTCGAGAGCGAGCACGTGACCGAGGTGTTCACCGGGTTCGGCGAGAGGGGCGTGCGCGCGGAGTCGGTCGGCGCGAAGGCCGCGGAGGAGGCGCGCGACTACCTCGCGGCGGGCGTGCCGGTCGGCGAGCACCTGGCCGATCAGCTGCTGTTGCCGATCGCCCTCGCGGGGCGCGGCGCGTTCCGGACGGTGCGCCCGTCGTCGCACACGACGACCCACCTGCAGCTGCTCCGCGATCTCCTCGGGATCCGCGCGTCGGTGGAGCCGATCTCGGAGGGGGCGTGGCACATCGAGATCGGGCGCTGAGCGCCGGGCCGCCCGGCCGAGGGCGCGAGTCGCGCGGCGCCTCGCGCCGGGGGCGGAGGAGACGGCCGCAGTCCGACACGGCGCCTCGCGGACTCCGCTGCTCGCGCTCGCCGCGGTGGCGAGCGGCGGATTGACGGCGGCGTCCCGGTTGTGCCACATCACGGCGGCGCACGGCGCGCTCAGCGCGGGCTCCTCCGCGGCGGAGGCGCGCGCCTCTCTGGACGGCAGCGCACACTGCAGCGACGCGGAAGGCGGGACAATGGCGAAGCGCGACTACCTCAAGATCACGGACATGACCCTGGCCGAAGCGCACCGCGTGCTCAGGCTCGCCGCTCGCCTGAAGGAGGAGCCGAAGGGGCGGCGCGCGACGCTGCTCGCCGGCCGCTCCGTCGCGGTGGTCCTGGAGAAGGCGAGCACGCGCACGCGCGTGTCGTTCGAGGTCGGGATCGCGCAGCTCGGCGCGCAGCCGGTCGTGCTGAGCACCCAGGGCAGCCAGATCGCGCGCGGCGAGCCGATCCGCGACACGGCGCGCGTGCTCGCCCGGTACTGCGACGCGATCGCGTTTCGCACGTCGTCGACCACGCGCCTGCTCGAGATGGCGGAGGCGGGCGTGCCGGTGATCAACGCGCTCTCGGACGACGGCCACCCCGTGCAGGTGCTCAGCGACATCTTCACGATCCAGGAGGCGCTCGCGGCGACCGGGGACAGGACCGGCATCGCCGGCCGGCGCATCGCGTTCCTCGGCGACTGCGCGAGCAACATGGCGCGCTCGTGGCTCGAGGCGGCGCCGCTCTTCGACTTCCACCTCGTGCTCGCGGGGCCCGAGGGGTACCTGCCGCCCGCGGACGAGGTCGAGCGGGCGCGGGCGACAGGCCACGTCACGATCGTGAACGACCCGCGCGAGGGCGCGGCGGGCGCGGACGTGGTGAACACCGACGTGTGGGCGAGCATGGGGCAGGAGGGCGAGGCGGAGCGGCGCCGCGCCGCGTTCGCCGGCTGGACGGTCGACGCGGGGGTGATGGCGAAGGCCGCGCCGCACGCGCTCGTGCTCCACTGCCTGCCGGCGCACCGGGGCGAGGAGATCGACGACGAGACGCTGGAAGGGCCGCGCTCGCGCGTGTGGGACCAGGCCGAGAACCGGCTGCACGTGCAGAAGGCGCTGATGCTGTGGCTGCTCGAGGTCGAGCTGGCCTGAGGCGCAGCGGGGGAGAGCGCGGGCGCGAGGATCCAGCCCTCCCCGGCGCGGCTCACGGGCGGCCCGCGAGGTCCGCGACCACCTTCACCAGGGCGGCAGGGTCGATCGGCTTCGCGACGTGCTTCTGAAAGCCGGCCGCGAGCGCCCTCCTCTGGTCCTCGATCCGGGCATAGGCGGTCAGGGCCACCGCGGGGATCGCCCGGATCTCGTCCCGGCCCGCCGCGCGCACCTGCCCTATCAGCGTGTAGCCGCTCTCCCCCGGCATGCCGATGTCGCTCACCAGGACATCGGGCCTCAGCCGCTCCAGGACGCTCATGGCGTCGCTCATCGAGCCAGCGGTGGTGACGTGCGCGCCCGCTCCCTCCAGCAGGAACGCGATCATCTCGCGGGCGTCCGGCTCATCCTCGACGAGGAGGACGTGAATGCCGCTCAGCGGCGTCGACTCCCCATCTTCGAGCGCGACGCGCCAGGGCGCAGGCGGCGGCCCCTCGCGCACGCTGGAGGGCGCCGCATGCAGGGGGAGCGTCACCGTGAACGTGGCGCCGCGCCCCTCGCCCCGGCTCTCCGCTTCCACCGTGCCCCCGTGCAGCTCGACGAGGTGGCGGACGATCGCGAGCCCCAGGCCGAGCCCGCCGTGGGCCCTCGTGGGCGAGGAGTCGCCCTGGCGGAAGCGGTCGAAGACATAAGGCAGGAGCGACCCGACAATGCCCTTGCCGTTGTCGGTGACCGCGATGATGACCTGCGAGTCGCTCCGCCCCACGCGGACCGTCACCCGACCTCCCTTCGGGGTGAACTTCACCGCGTTGGAGAGCAGATTCCACATGACCTGCTGGAGGCGATCCGGGTCGCCGCTCATGTGGCCTGGCGCCTCGCCGAGCTCGACGCCGATCTCGATGTCCTTCGCCCTCGCCGTCGGCGTGATGGTGTCCACGGCGGCCTCGACGACGCCGGCGAGGTCGACCGCGACCGTGTTCAGCCGCAGCTTGCCGGTGATGATCCGGGAGACCGTGAGGACGTCGTCGACGATCTGCGCCTGCGCGTGGGCGTTGCGCTCGATCGCCGCCATGCCCTGCTTGACGCGCTCCGACCCGATGTCCCTGTCCTTGATCAGCCGCGCCCAGCCCAGGATCGCGGTGAGCGGCGTCCGCAGCTCGTGAGAGACCGTCGCGAGGAACTCGTCCTTCATGCGGTTCGCGTCCTCGGCGCGGAGGCGGTCCTGCTCCGACCGGGCGAGCGCCTGCTGCTCGCGGCGGAGCAGCTCCGCGCGCTCGCCCTCGAGCTGCTTCAGCTCGGTGATGTCGACGACAGCGCCCGTCAAGAACAGCGGCGAGCCGTCCTGATCGCAGATGAGCCGCCCGCGGTCGTGGACCCACCGGATCGCCCCGTCGGGGCGGACGACGCGATGGACGAGGTCGTAGACGTGCCGATCGCGCACGGTCCGCTCGAAGTTGGACCTCACCGCGTCGCGATCGTCCGGGTGGATGCGGCTCAGCCAGTCGTCGTTGGGCTGCGTCGTCTCGCGCTCTTCCAGGCCCAGGATGCGGTTCAGGCTCGCGTCCCTCGTATCGAGGTGGGTCGCGAGATCGACCCTCCACGTGCCCACGTCCGCCGCCCACGTGGCGAGCCGGAGCCGGTCCTCTCGATCCTGGAGCGCGCTCTCGATCCGGAACTGCTCGCTCAGGTCGACCACCGCGCCGACCATGCGGATCGCCTTGCCGCGCGCGTCGCGGAGCACCGAGCCGCGATCGAACACGCGGGCGACCGAGCCGTCGCCGCGGTACATGCGGTAGTGCTCCGACCAGCTGTCGGCGCTGCCGTGGACGCTCTCCTGGAAGCCGCGCAGCACGCGGTCGCGATCCTCGGGCAGCAAGCGGCCGAGCCACCAGGAGCCCGTGGACATCGCATCGTCGCGAGCGTAGCGGAAGACGGCGTAAAACGTGTCGTTGCGCTCGACGTGGTCTGTCCGCAGGTCCCAGTCCCAGATCGGGTCCTTGATCGCTCGAGAGAGGAGGCGATAACGCTCGCGCTGCACGTCCACCTCCAGGCACGCATCCTGCTCTCGGCTGCCGTCGCGCGCGACGGCCCCGTCAGCGCGCTGCCCCGCCGCGCCCGGCGCGACGGCCGAGGGCCCCGGACACGCCTCGCCGTCCGCGCTGGCGAGCGCGACCGCGGCCTGATCGGCGAGCGCCGCGAGCAGCCAGGCATCCTCGTCCGAGCCCGGGCGGAAGCGCTCGACCGCGAGCACGCCGGAGACGCGGTCGCGGACGACCAGGGGGGCGGCGATGACGTGGGCCGACCCGTGCAGCGCACGCGCGATCCCCTCGTCGAAGCTCGGCAGGGGGCAGCCGCGGAGCTCGGCGAGCAGCGCCGGCTCGAGCCCCAGCGAGGATCGCACGACCGGCCGCTCCTGGTCGTCGCTCAGGATCAAGACGGCCTTGTCGGCGCCGCTCAGCTGCCTCGCCGCCGAGAGGACGGCCTCGTGAATCTCGCGCGCGGAGCACGCCGCCGCGAGCGCGCGGCCAACCTCGGTGAGCAGGCGGATCTGCAAGCAACGCCTGCTCTCGGGATCAACCACGGAGGGACGGGCCTCGGCCAGAAAATGAGGGGACTCTCGCGAACGATGGATGTGCATCCCTGACCAACCAGCCGGGCACGCTCGGGCGGGCAGCGCGATCACGCCAGCGCGCGAGCGGGCGGTGTGCCTCTTGCCAGACTGTAATAGAGGCTCGTGGACATGCGCGCCAGCCGGGCCGCTGACAACCGGTCGCACAAAACTTGGCCCGGGCTCCAGGTTCCTGCGTAAACGCACGCTGCGTGGATTTCCGCGACATACCGCCCGAGCTCCTCCTGGCCGTGGCCGGCGCGGCGCTCTTCTTCGGGCTGGTCCAGACGCTCCGGCTCGCGTGGCGGAGCGCCCGGCAGCGGCGCCGGATCGAGCGATGCCGGGAGCAGGGCGCGGCGGGAGAGGCCCGCGCCGAGGCGCTCCTCCGCGAGCTCGGGTACACCATCGTCGGCCGGCAGGTCGCGGTCTCCTATGGAGTCCAGATCGACGGCGAGCCGATCACCGTCGGGCTCCGCGCCGACTACCTCGTGGCGCTCGGCCGGAGTCGGTATGTCGCCGAGGTGAAGACAGGCCGGCTCGCGCCGCGCATCGATACGCCCGCGACGCGGCGGCAGCTACTCGAGTACCGCCTCGCGTTCGACGTCGACGGCGTGCTCCTCGTCGACGCGGATTCGCGGCGGGTGCGATCGGTGGTGTTCCCGCTGCCCGCCGGAGCCGGAGCGCGCGAGCCCCCCGGCGCGCGCCTCGCGTGGTTCCTGGCGGCCCTCGTGGCCGCCCTCGCGGCCGCGATGGCGGCCCGCGCCGCCGGGTGACTAGAGGGCTGCGCGCGTGCGGCGCCTGCGGCCGGCGAGGAGCAGGAGACCGAGGCCGAGCAGGCCGACCCTGGCCGGCGAGCCCTCCGACGTCGCGCCCGCGCGGCAGGCGCAGGAAGAGTCGGGCTTGCCGGGCCCGCCGCCATCCGCGCCGCCCGCGCCCGCGCCCACGCCCGCGCCCGCGCCGCTGGTCGGATCCGACGGCTCGTCCAGGAACAGGCCGCCTCCGTCCTGGCCCCCGCTCGAGGCCGTGACGCCGCCGCGGATCGGCGGCTCACCGCAGACCCCGTTGACGCACGGCGCGTTGCCAGGGCAGACGGCGCCCGCGCACGCGTCGGCGCAGCTCCCGCCGACGCAGAGCTGCCCATCAGGACAGGTCTTGTCCTGGCAGCCCTCGTCGACGCAGCGGCCGTCGCCCGCGCACGTCTTGCCGGCGGGGCAGGTGCGGCAGCCGCAGTTCGACTGGCAGATGCCGCGCTCGCAGACCGCGCCGTCCTCGCAGGTGATCTGGGCGCAGAGATCCACGCACCGCCCGAGCTGGCACTCCTGGTTCGCGGGGCAGGTGACGCCGTCACACCCGCCCACGCAGTTGCCGCCGATGCAGACCTGGCCGCCTTCGCACGCCACGCCCACGCACGCCTGCTCCACGCAGAGGCCTTCCTCGCAGACAAGGCCGGCGTTGCAGACGACCTCGCCGCGGCCGCAGTACGGCACGCACGCCCCGCGGTTGCAGACGAGGTCCTCCTTGCAGAGCCCCTCGCCGTTGTCGACCTCGCCGTCGCAGTCGTTGTCGATGTTGTCGCAGCGCTCCGTCTGCTCGTTGGGATCGAGGACGGGCAGGCACTCGGGATCGCCGTCGGTCGCGCAGCCCGTCCTCCCGATGGCGCACGCGCCCTGCAGGCCCGTGTCGCAGACCTGGCCACCGCCCTGGCAGGTCACTCCCGTGATGTAATAGACGAAATCGTTGAAATCGCCGTCGTTCTCGTACCCGCCCACATTCGCCTGCCAATCCGCCGCGGTCACGGGCAGATCCTCGAAGGCGACATAGAAGGCGTCGGGGCTGGCGGTCGACGTGTAGATCAGCGTGGTCACCCACGGCGCGCTCGGCGTGCACTCCGTGCAGACGGTGTTCAGCTCGCGCTGCGAGAACTTCGTCTGGGTGCAGTAGGTGCCCGTCTTGCCGATGAGCGCGAAGCCGACCAGGCCGCCCTGGTACCGCGGATCTTCGCGGATGTCCGCCGCCGAGAACTGCCTCGGCGTCCAGTCGTGCTGCCCCTGCTGGGAGAGCATCATCATCGTGGCCAGCGGGCAGAAATCGTCGTCCTCGCAATCGAACGCCTCGGACGGGTCATCGGGGATCAGCTCGTAGATCTGGTTGTCCGGCGGGCGCGTGCCGGTCGCTGTCGCGTTGTACCAGCCGAACGCCACCTTGCACCCGCCCCCGCGCAGCACGAGCTCCCCGGTGAACCCGCAGAGCGGCGAGAAGACGCCCGGCTCCGTGCTCGCGTCGGCCACGGGATCGATGTCCTCCCCGCGGTACATGAAGAGCCCGTCGAGCGTGACGGCGTCCTCCGGGAACCCGCGGCTCGTCACGAGGTTGCGCTCGGTGTCGCTGACGCGTACAGGCAGATCGGTGCCGTCCAGCTGCTCCACCGCGGCGCTGGCGGGCGTGACCCCCGCGAGCGCCGCGAGCGAGAGAAACAAAGAAAGCGCGGCTCGAACCGCGCGACGGCGAGGTACCAAGGAATAAGGCGTGTGCGGCATGTAGGCCACTCTACACCTGCTGGTGAGCTCAGGGGGTATAAGATTCCACAGCTCCGCACCAGCACAATGTTGCAGCATGGTTGTTCCTGCGTCGCCGCGCGCGCCTGTTTTGACGCATGCTGTCACCGCGGAGCACGGAATTGACGTGGTCGTCAGGGGTGTTCCGGCGCCGCTCCGGGGCAGGGAGGCAAAAGGCGTCTTGACGCTCCCCCGCGGCGCGGCGGGGGGTCGTTGCGGCGGAGCGGGGACAGCGTCGCCCGACGTTTCGCCGGCGCCGGAGGGGGTCGGGGCCGGGTGTGGTAGGCTTTCGGGCTCCGGCTGCGCCTGGCCGATGCCGCCGTATGACCAAGAAATCGCTCCGCGTCTATCTCATCGCCCACCACGACGGCCGCGTCACCGGCATCCTCCTGCGCACGTGGGCATTCGTCTTCGACCGGCCGGCGCCGTCCGCTTATGGCGCCTCCGAGGAGGACGTGCTGCGCAAGATCGAGGTGGAGCTCCACGCGCGGGTGGCGACGGGCGAGGACGATCTCGATCGCTATCTGTGGGACGAGTCGTTCGAGGTGCGCACGCTCGGCGTCGATGTTCACCCGCAGACCACGGTCAAGCGCGCGGCGGTCGTCGGCCGGCGCCGCATCCCGCTGCGGCTCACCTACCTCGCGAGCAAGCTCGCCGAGGGCGGAACCCGGGTGATGCTCCCGCGCTTCGGCTGGTCCGTGGTCCTGGAGGATCTCTCGATTGCGCCCGACGTGCTCCGCCAGCTCGTCACGAGCGCGCTGCTCGGCGAGTCGCCGCGGTCGCTCTTCGATTTCCGCAGCGAGGGGGACGAGTACGTGCGCCCGTGGTCGCCTCGCTTCCCGTCGCGCGCCGAGGGCTCGGCCCGGCGCGCGGCGGACGAGCGCCCCACGCTGCGCGCGGTCGCCGAGGATCTTGTCGAGAAGGCCGCGCGCCAGCGGCTCCCGCTCGCCGTGGGCGAGTCGGAGGAGCTGGAGCAGGCGCTCCCGGTGTTCGACGCCGCGCGCGCCGCGCAGGGCGCGCCGCTGCCGTCGATCCTGCTGGTGGGCGGCCCGGGCGTGGGCAAGACGACCTGGGTTTACCGGCTGGCGCGGCGGTTCGCGGCGTGGCGGAGGGACAAGGCGCGCGCGCTCTCGCCGGGCCTGTTCAGCACCTCGGCCGACCGGCTGCTCGCCGGGATGACGTATCTCGGCATGTGGCAGGCGCGGTGTCTGAAGCTCGTGGGCGAGCTGTCGCACGAGGGGGATCTCCTGCACGTCGGCGCGCTCTTGCCGCTGCTCCGGCCGCAGCCGGACGGCTCGTCGATCGGCGAGCTGTTCTTGCCGGCGCTCCGGACGGGCGAGGTGAGCCTCATCGCGGAGTGCACCGAGCCGGAGCTCGAGGCGTGCCAGCGCCGCGCGGCCTCGCTCGTGGCGTGCTTTCAGGTCGTGCGGCTGCGCGAGCCCGATCCGGCCGCGGTGCCGGCGCTGCTCGCGGAGTACGAGGCGCGGAAGGACGCGCGCGTCCGGTTGCACCCGGCGGGCAAGAAGCGGCTGGTCCAGCACCTCGCGATGTTCCGGCGGGACGTGCTCTTCCCTGGCAAGGCGTTCCGCTTCATCGACTGGCTCACGCAGGACGCCGGCGCCCGGGCAGGCGCGGACGGCGGCGCCAGGGCGGGCGCGGACGGCGGCCGCGTGCTCTACCCGCGAGACGTGTCGGAGGCCTATGCGCGCCACTCGGGGCTGCCGATCGAGCTGATCGCCGACGAGATCCCCGCGAGCGCCGAGACCATCGCGCGCGGGCTGAAGCGGCGCGTGATCGGGCAGGACGAGGCGTGCGACACCGCGGCGCGGGTGCTCGCGCGCTTCAAGGCGGGGATGAACG
>JAICEP010000149.1 GCA_025924095.1 Sorangium sp. | reverse complement strand
CAGCCATCTCGGCGTCGCCTCGAAATACGCCCGGAAGCCGAGGTCGCGCCACTGGTCGAGCGCCCCCGCGAGCGCCGACTCCGCGTCTGTGGAGAGCAGCCCCAGCCCATTGCCGCAGAAATAGGCCGCCCCCACGCCGTCCGGTCCCGGCGGTCGATGAAAGCGCCCCCGCAGCGCGGCGAGCGGATCCTCCGCGTCGCGACGGCGCGCGGCTTCGAGGCGCTCGCGCCACGCAGGGCTCGCCAGCGCCTCACGCGCGAGCGAATGCGTGGGCCCCGCGCTCGCCGGCCCCGGGGAGCTCGTCGTGAAGACGGCTGGGCCCTCCACGAGCCGCTTCAGCAGGGCGAGCTCCTCCTCCATCTCGCGCTTCATCGCCGCGAAGCGCTCGTCCGAGATCCCCGGCCTCTGGAAGAAGGTGTAAAGAAAGACAGCCCCGCCCTCCGCCGGCATCACCCGCGTCGGCGAATAGCGCCACGCACCGTCGGCTCCAAGGTGGCCGAAATCCACGACGCCCAGGGCGCGGTCCGCGCGCATGGCGAAGCGCACCTCGCCGCGCAAGGTCGCGGCCCAGAGGGCGTCCCCGTCGGCGCGTACGCTCGAGCAGAAATGGACCGCCCAGCGGGAGATCTGCGCCGGATCGGACACCACCCCGAAGACACGCTCCGCCGAGCCCGCGATGAAGACGGAATGCGTACTGCAACGCATGTGGAGGACTCACTCTCTCCTCGAGTGGCGACAAGCCCACTGGCCGCGTTGACCGATACGTCCATACTATATCATGTGCGCTCGATTGCTGGGTAAATAAAAACTATTTCCTATCAAGACGACGAGCCCCGCGAGGCGTGCGGCGATGTGCTCCGCGCCGATCACGAGAGCGCGACCGGTTGCGGTCAACTCGTCCTTGATGGCCTGTCCACACACACCACCGGCGAGGTGTGGAGTGGATCGAGGAGCACCCACGCTGGACGCTTTACTTCACCGCAGTCGCGCGTCCTGCAAAGAGGGTAGGCCGTCGGAGACCGTGTTCGTGGGGCGGCGCGGGGCGAGGTCTGAGCCCGATGGCCATGGCTCCTCCGGCCTACCGGCGAAGCAATGGCTCAGGCGAGCTCGGCGGGCCCCCGCGCCGCGCCACGAACACGGCCTCCGAGGGCCGGGCAGCTCGGCACGGCCTCCCGCGCAGCCGGTGACGAGCCTATCCAGGCACGAGCCTATCTAGCTAGGCTCCGCCCGGGCCCACCGGCGGCGGGATCGACCACTCCGCGCTGTCCGCGAGCCTCGGCTCCGCCTCCTCCGCCGCGCTCCCGAAGAAATCCGCCACGTCGTGCCGCCTCGCCTCGGCGTCCGCCCGCCCGAGCTCGATCAGCTTCCGCGTGAACGAGCCGTCGAACAGGAGATAGCTCGCGAGATCCGCGTCGTTCGCCGCCCCCACGTCCACCAGCGAGAGCAGCCGCCGCATCATCGCCGGCCCGCCCTGCACCTTGCCCGCCCTCACGTGCTCCGCCGCGAGGCGGCCGAGATCCACGCTCGGCCGCACGACGAGGGTCTCCACCCGCCGGTACGGCAGCGCCCCGCGCTGCGCCGCCGCCGCGTTGATCGAGTGCAGGAAATCAGGGCCGAACGCCTGCTCGCCGTCCTCGATCATGTGGTTCACCCGCGTCAGCACCTCGAAATCGGTCTGGATGTGGTCGAGCAGGAACGCGTTCAGCACCTTGCCGAGCACCAGCGCCATCCCCGGCGGCTTGCCGCTGTCCCCCGCGTCGATGCTCCGCACCTCCCGCGACAGGCCGATCGCCAGCACGTGCGTCGCCCCCAGCCGGAGCGCCGGCGCGATCGGCGTGTTCTGCCGCACGCCCCCGTCCATGTAGAGATCCCGGCCGATGCGCACCGGCGGGAACAGGATCGGGATCGCCGCCGACGCGAGCGCGTGCGGCGGGCCGATCAGCGCGCCGCGGATGATCGTCCGCGGCGGCGCCGTCGTCGGCAGCGCGCCGTCCGGGCCCGTCTGCATGAAGATGACCGTGCGGCCCGTCCCGATCTCGGTCGCCGACACGCTGACCGCCGAGAGGTGGCCGTGGCGCAGCGTGCGCGCGATCGCGCGCCACGGGATCTCGCGCTCGACGAGCCGCTGCATCGGCGAGACGTCGAACAGGCCCACGCCCTCCGAGCCGCCGCCGAACATGAGCTTCGGCAAGGAGATCGCCTGCCGGACCCCGAAGCCGAGCACCGTCTCGAGCTTCAGCTGCGTCCACAGGTTGACGAGCCGCCGCACGCCCAGCGTCGGATCGTCGAGGTGCGCCGCGAGGTAGCACGCGTTCACCGCCCCGACCGACGTCCCGCACAGGATGTCGATGCGCGGCGGCGCCCCGCGGAGCCGGGCGAACGCGTCGAGCACGTACGACATCACCCCGACCTCGTACGCGCCCCGGGCGCCGCCGCCCGAGAGGATCACCGCGACCTTGCGCCGCGGCTTCGTCCCTGTCCTTCCGCCGGTACCGCTCATGCCATCTCCCCGCGGCGGAGCGGGTCCAGCCCCGCCGCCGGACCCTCGGCCTCCGCGGCGAGGATGCGCCGCACCACCGTGCGCTCCAGGAACAGCGCCCGGAGCCGCGCGTCGCGGATGTAGCTCGCCACCTGCCGCACGTGCATCCCGGCGCGGTGGTACGCGTCCCCGGCGCTCGCCGGCGCGCCCTTCTGCAGCGCCTCGCAGCAGAGGTCGCGCACCTCGATGCCGTACTCCGAGCTGCCCGCCTCGACCGCGCCGAGCGCCGTCCGGGCGAGCAGCACCCCCGAGTGCACCTCGCCCGCGTCCACCCGCGCCCCCGCCTCGATGGCCGTCGCGTACGCGTGGTAGCTCATCAGCCCCTGCGACTCGGCGAGCTGCCGCGCCTCCGAGGCGTTCGCGATCGCGCCCTGGACGTCGCCCTGCACCTTCGCGAGGAGGCCGCGCACGTTGCGCTCGTGGATCATGTCGTAGACGCTGCCGGTCACCGCGATGAGCGCGCCCGCATCGGCGCAGAGGGTGTGCGCGGCGTCGAGGTCGCCCGCTTCGAGGAGGATCCCCGCCGAGCAGAGGAGCGTGTCGGCCCGCGCGTCCTGATCGTCATAGCGCTCGTGCGCCTCCCGCGCCCGCTTCATGTAAGCGAGGCTGCGCGAGATGTCCCCCAGCTTGGCGTACGCGTGGCCGATGTTGCTCAGCGTCTTCGCGATCTGGAACCGACCCCCGATCGCGAGATCGATGGAGATCGACGAGAGCCCGACCGCGATCGCGTCCTCGAAGCGCTCGAGCACGAACATCGCCACCGCGAGCGAGTTCTTCGCGCGGGCCTCGCTGCGGCGCGCCCCCACGGCGCGGAACACCGCGATCGCCTCGGCGTAGGCCTCGACCGCCTCCTGCACGCGGCCGACCCGGCGCAGCAGCACCCCCTTCGTGCGCAGCACCTCCGCGCGCGCCCGCGGCGTCAGCCCGCCCATCTGCGTCACCCGGAGGGCCCGGTCGGCCGCGCTGATCGCGCCCTGGACGTCGCCGAGCTCGCGCAGCACCTCCGACAGGATCGTGAGCGCCTCGACCTCGAGCGCGGGGCGGCGCGCGATGCGCGCGATCTCGGCGGCCCGCTGCGCCGCCGGCAGGCCGCGGGCGAGGTGGCCGTCGTCGAGGTCGAGCCGCGCGGTGCGCACGAGCGCGAGCGCCGCCCAGCGCGCCTGGCCGCTCTCCTTCGCGAGCTGGCGCAGCGCCGCGAGGTGCTTCCTCCGCTCGCGGCGGCGGCCGAGGTGGCGGAAGATCGCCTCCAGCGCCTCGTGCGCGATCATCACGCGGGTGTCGCCGGTCGGCAGGAGCGCCAGCGCGCGCTCGTAGTACCGGCGCGACAGCTGCGCCTGGTGGCCGGCGCGCGCGGCCCGCGCCGCGTCGAGGTAGAGCTCGGCCGCCGGCCCGGGCGCCTCGCCGCGCGCGAGGTGCTGCGCCACGATCGCGGCCGAGAGCCCCTGCGCGAGCGGCGTCGTCGAGAGGTGCTCGCCGAGCCGCCGGTGCATGCGCACGCGGCTCGCGCCGTCGAGCGCGAGGTAGGCGACGTCGCGCGCGAGCGGGTGCCGGAAGTCCACCGCCCCGGCGCGGCGGTCGCACAGGCCGCGGGCGCAGAGGCGCGTCACGGCCTCGTCGTCGGCGAGCCGCGTCAGGTTCATGATGTCGTCCTTGAGCAGCGGGCCCCCCGCGACCGCCAGCCAGTTCACGACGTCGTGCTCCGCGGGCGGCAGCTCGCGCAGGCGATCGCCGATGAGCTGCTCCAGGGTCGAGGGGAGCGGCTCGCCGCGGTCCCCGGTCCGGTCGTGGCGGACGAGCTCGTGCCGCCCGTCCGGGTGCTCGACGATCTCGAGCGTGCCCCGCTCGAGGAGCGCGTCGACCATCTCGAGCAGGAAGAACGGGTTGCCGGCGACGCGCGGCACGAGCTCGCCGCAGACGGCCGCCACGCCCTCGCGCACGCCGAGCCGCGCCTCCACGAGGCGCATCTGCTCCTCGGCGCCGAGGCCGCGGAGCTCGATCCGCACGAGCCCCTCGATGAACGGGGTCACGCGCTCCTCGGGGCGGGTGAGGAGCAGCACGAGGATCGGGAGCCGCTCCGAGCGCTGCTTCAGGAGCTCCGAGATGAGCTCCAGGCTCGGGCGATCGGCCCACTGGAGGCCGTCGATGACGACGACGAGCGGCTGGTGGCGCGCCAGCGAGCCGAGCAGGTACTTCACGCCGCGCACCACCACGTCGCGGCCGTAGGCGGTGGCGTCGTCCTCGGGGTGGTCGAGCTGCTTGCCCGTGACGAGCTCGGCGAGGCGCGTGACGATGCGCGCCCCGAGCGGCGAGCGGGCGATGGGCCCGAGCAGGGCGCGGATCACGTGGGCGGCGTCGTCGATCGAGTGGTCGAGCCCCATCCCGGTGACGTCGCGGAGCACGTCGCAGACCGTGGCGAGCGGCAGCTCGCTCTTCACCGGCGAGCACTCGACGTGGAGCACGCGCGCCTCGCCGGGGAGCTCCGAGAGGAACGTCGAGATGAGCGCGCTCTTGCCGATGCCCATCTCGCCGACGAGGACGCGCGCCACCGACTGGCCCCGGAGCGTGCCGCCCAGCGGGCTCGGCGGCTTGCTCTGCCGGCTCGGCGGCGGCGGCTTGCTCTGCCGGCTCGGCGGCGGCGGCTCGCTCTCGCCGTAGCGCGGCGACGGCGGCTCGGCGAGCCCCTTCACGGGCGGCGAGACCGCGCGGTGGTAGGCGGCGTGCAGGTCGGCCCGCTCCGCGTCGCGCCCCACGAGGTCGTTCGGCGAGAGCGCGATCTCGGCCATCCGCTCCTCGCGGGTGAGCGGGCGCTGCAGCGCGTAGAGCCGCATCTGGTGCGGGACCTGGTAGCCGCCGGCGTCGTTGAGATCGAGCGACGGCGCGTCGCCCCAGCGGAAGTCGCGCCGGACGAGGCGGTAGACGCCGCCCGCGACCCAGGTCTTGCCGAACGGGGTGCGGCTGCCGAGGCGCTCGGCGAGGAAGTTCGCGGGCTCCTTGAGCGCGTGGTTGATGAGGTGCCCCTGCTCGTCGCGCTCGCCGTACGCGATGCCGCGGACGATGCCGATGGCGGCGCGGAGCTCGACGGGCAGGTCCTCCGACGCGCCCGCGAGCGCCTCGTGCACGTCGACCGCCAGCGACGCGGCGTCGGCGGCGGCGCGCGACGGGTTCGCGAGCAGCCCCACGACCGCGCGCGCGCTCGCGTGCGACTCCCAGGACCAGATCGCCCCGTGCTTGAAGGCGATCGCGTCGAGGGTCGTGCGGATCGAGCGCCCGCTGCGCCGGCCGGCGAGCCGCCCCTGCGCCCCGAGCAGCTCGTCCACGCCCTCGATGCGCATCGTCACCACGGCCACGTGGCGCACCTCGCGCACGACGCGCGGCGCGCCGGTGTTCTCGTGCTCGCCGCCCGTGCGCGCGGCCGGCACCGCCGCGAGCGTCTGCGGCTGCGCCACGGAGCCGTCGCCCTCGGCCGGCCCCTCGGCGCCGCCGGCGGCGTTCTCGCGCGCCTCCTGCTCGCGGTCGCGGCCGAGCAGGTGGGCCACGGTCTGCTCGACCGACGCGTTGTCGACGAGCTCCTGCTTCGCGAGCAGGACGCGCGCGATCGCCCCGGCCAGGTCGCGCGCGGTCTGGAAGCGGTCCTCGGGCGCCTGCGCCATGGCGCGCATCACGATCGCCTCGAGCTCCGCCGGGATGTCGCGCGCGTGCGTCGACGGGGGCTCGAAGAGGCCCTCCTTGACGGCCTGGAGCAGCGCCTCGTCGTCGAGCTTGCCGTAGGGCGAGCGCATGGCGAGCAGCTCGTAGAGCACGACGCCGAGGGCGTAGATGTCGCTCCGCCGGTCGACGCGCTCGCCGCGCGCCTGCTCGGGCGACATGTACCCGAACTTGCCCTTCAGCACGCCGGGCTCCTCGCGGAAGAGGTTGGCGCTGGCGATGCCGAAGTCGGCGATCTTCACGACGCCCTCGAACGACAGCAGGATGTTCTGCGGCGAGACGTCGCGGTGGACGATGGCGAGCGGCATGCCGCCCTCGTCCCTGCGCTCGTGGGCGTAGTGCAGCCCCTTGGCCGCCTCGGAGACGACGAACGCCGACACGAGCGGCGGGATCCGCGACTCCTTCTGCTGGGCGGCGCGCATCAGCTTGCCGAGGTCGTAGCCCTCGACGTACTCCATCGAGAGGAGCAGCCCGTCCTCGCCGTGGTCGGAGAACTCGTAGACCTGGACGATGTTCGGGTGGTTCAGGCGCGTCGCGAGGTGCGCCTCCTCGACGAACATCGCGCGGAAGCGCCGCGAGGCCCCGTGCGCGGGGAGGATCCGCTTGACGACGAGGAGCTTGTACGTCCCCTCGGCGCCGCGCTTCTTGGCGAGGAAGACCTCCGCCATGCCGCCAGCGCCCAGGCGGCGCTGGATCTCTAGGTCGGCGAGCTGGGACGGGTGCTTGGCCATGCAGCGAAGCGGCGCGCGGGCGCCGTGGCTGGGAGGCGCCGGGCGCGGTGGATCGGGGTGACCGATGAGAAGAAGGACCGCGCGCGGTTCCCCCGATCCATGGGACGACTACGGGTTGACCCGCATGGTAGCGTCCCGCCCGCGTCTTCGGGGAGACAACCATGGTGGAAAGGCGAATCTTTCTGGGCGGGTCGGAGATCCGCACGGGCGGTGAGCCCGCCTGCGCGCAGCGGCTCCTCGGTCGCGGCGCCGTCCACGATCGCCCCTGAGTTTTCGCTTGCAAGGCGCCCTCACGCGGGCCACCGGCCGCCGCTGTCGGGCGAGGGCCACAAAGCGATTGCCCAGGGAGGCTCCGTCTGTTAAAACGGATGCTGCGTCCGTGATGGAAGACGCGGCGCGTCCGACCCCTGGCTGCCGGGCTGATCGGCGGCGGGGTCGTCGTGTGCGCGCTTGAAACCTCGAGGATTCGCAATGGATATTCGCGTGACAGAGGCGGACGTCGTCGTCGTGGGCGGCGGCAGCGCAGGCTCCACTGCAGCGGTGGAGGCGCAGCAGCGGTTGCCGCGGGGGCGGGTGGTGCTCCTCGAGAAGGCGCATATCAAGCGGAGCGGCGCGATCGCGATCGGCATGGACGGGCTGAACAACGCGATCATCCCCGGACATGCGACGCCCGAGCAGTACGTGAAGGAGATCACGGTGGCCAACGATGGCATCGTGAACCAGCGCGCCATCTATGAATATGCTCGGAACAGCTTCGCGATGATCCAGGAGCTCGACTCGTGGGGGGTCAAGTTCCAGAAGACGCGCTCGGGCGATTTCGACGTCAAGAAGGTCCACCACAACGGGAGCTACGTCCTCCCGATGCCCGAGGGCTACGATCTCAAGAAGATCCTTACGCGCATGGTGAAGCGCGCCGGGGTGCGGGTCATCAACCGCGTCATGGCCACACGGATCCTCGTGGCCGACGGGCAGGTCGCCGGCGTGATGGGCTTTGACACCCGCGAGGGCCACATCGAGGTCATCAAGGCCAGGGCGGTCATCCTCTGCTGCGGCGCCTCCGGGCGGCTCGGGCTGCCGTCGTCGGGCTATCTCCACGGGACGTACGAGAACCCCTCGAACGCCGGAGACGGCTACTCGATGGCCTACCACGCGGGCGCCGAGCTCTCGGGCATCGAGTGCTTCCAGATCAACCCGCTCATCAAGGACTACAACGGTCCGGCGTGCGCCTACGTGACCGGTCCCCTGGGCGGACACACGGTGAACGCGCGGGGGCACCGCTTCATCGAGAGCGATTACTGGAGCGGGCAGATGATGCTCGAGTTCTACCGGGAGCTCCACTCCGCGAACGGCCCTGTGTACCTCAAGCTGACCCACCTCGCCCCGGAGACGATCACCGAGGTCGAGCGGGTGCTCCACCAGACGGAGCGGCCGAGCCGCGGTCGCTTCCACGAGGGGAGGGGGCACAGCTACGGGAGCGATCTCGTCGAGATGCACATCTCCGAGATCGGCCTGTGCAGCGGCCACAGCGCGTCGGGGGTCTGGGTGAACGAGAAGGGCGAGACCACCGTGGCCGGGCTCTACGCCGCCGGCGACATGGCGTGCGTGCCGCACAACTACCTCCTCGGCGCGCTCACCTACGGGAAGATCTGCGCCCAGAGCGCCCTCGACTACCTCGATCGCGCGCCCGCGGTCGAGCCGCTCCCCGCCGCGGTCGACGCCGAGCGCGAGCGCATCCTCGCCCCGCTCTCGCGCAGGAGCGGGGTGGCGCCTCACCAGTACGAATACAAGGTGCGGCGCCTCGTGAACGACTACCTGCAGCCGCCCAAGACGGGGAACCGGATGACGCTCGGGCTCGAGTACTTCCTGCGGGCGAAGGACGAGCTCGAGGAGGTCACGGCGACGAGCCCCCACGAGCTCATGCGGGTGATGGAGTGCCACTTCATCCGCGACTGCGCGGAGATGGCCGCGCGCGCGTCGCTGTACCGGACCGAGAGCCGCTGGGGCCTCTACCATTACCGGCTCGATTTCCCCGAGATGGACGACCGCAGCTGGTTCGTCCACGTCAACCTGAAGAAGGGCGATGACGGCGAGATGGTCGCCTTCAAGAGGCCCGTCGAGCCCTATCTCTTCCCGATCGACGACGGCGAGCTCAAGACCTACCGCCAGCTGCGCATCCCGGCCGAAGAGCAGCGCGCACCGCTCTGACGAGCAACGAGGTTCAATCGATGGGTCACCTTCTCAACCGCGAATCCGTGAAGGCGCAGCGCGCCAGGACCGTGGGTCACGCCGAGGCCGCCGTCCGGCTCGATCTGCCGGTCGTGATCGACGAGGCGTCCTGCATCAAGGGCTGCCGCATCTGCATCGAATCGTGTCCGGTCGACTGCCTCGCCATCGATCCAGAGACGAAGAAGGCGCGCATGGCCTACGACGAGTGCTGGTATTGCCTCGCGTGCGAGATCGATTGCCCCAAAGAGGCCATCACCGTGAAGATCCCCTTTCTCATCCGGTAGCGTCCTGGAGGCGGAGAGACGATATGACACAGCCTTCGCTCGCACAGGAGCTCGTGAGCGTCCTCAGGGATCCAGACCCTGGCGCGCGCCAGCTCGCGCTGACGCAGATCGAGGACCTCTCGGATCCGGAGATCCTCCACCCGCTCATCGAGGCCGTCCGCGACGGGGACCCGACGGTGCGGGCGCTCGCGCTGGGGCACCTCGAGGACCTCGGCGACCCCCGCGCGGTGCCCGCCATCCTCCGGGCGCTCGACGACGAGGAGACCCACGTGCGCGAGGCGGCCGCCACGGCGCTCCGCGAGCTCCGCGCGGCGGACGCCGCCATGGACCTGATTGATGCAGTGCGTCATGATGATCCGTTTGTGCGGATGTCGGTGATCGTGGCGCTCCGCGAGCTCCGCGATCCGCGGGCGCTGGAGCACCTCGAGGGCGCGCTGCTCGACCCTGCGCCCGAGGTGCGGCGCGAGGCGGTCGTCGCCCTGGCGTACCTGCGGCGGCCCGAGACGGCGGCTGCCCTCCGCGGCAGCCTGCGCGACCCCGACGCGCGGGTGCGGCAGGTCGCGATCGGCGCGCTCGAGTCGCTCGGCGCGGCGGCGCAGGTCCAGGACTTCGTCGGGCTGCTCTCCGACCCCGACTGGCGGGTCCGCGTCGAGGCCGCGATCGTGCTCGGCCGCTCGGCGCACGGGCTCGCCGCGCCGCACCTCCGGAGCGCGCTCGAGGACGGCGCCTGGCAGGTCCGGAAGGAGGCGGCGCTCGCGCTGGGGCGGCTCCGGGCCGCCTCGGCCACGCCGGAGCTCGTCGCGCTGCTCGGGAGCGACCTCCCGGATCTGCGCAAGGCCGCCGCGCAGGCGCTCGGCGAGCTCGCGGCGGCGGCCGCCGAGGCGCCGCTCCAGCGGCTGCTGGGCGACACCGACGTCGAGGTGCGGAAGGCGACGGCCCGCGCCCTCGAGGCCATCCGGGCCGGGGCCGGACGACATGGAACCTTCGCGAGGGATTGAGCCGATGATCCAGGCAGCGCGCGTGCTCTTGCTCCTCGCGGCGGTCCTCGTCGGCCTGTCGTGCACCCCGGACGCGAAGCGGACGATCCGCATCGCGATCGGGACGCAGGACACGACCATCAACTGCGCCACCGGCGGGCTCCTGATCCGGGAGCTCAAGCTGCTCGAGAAGCACCTGCCGAAGGACGGCAAGTACAGGGACGTCTCCTACGAGATCGAGTGGAAGGACTTCACCTCGGGGCCGCCGCTGACGACCGAGATGGTGGCCGGGAAGCTCGACATCGGCGGGATGGCCGACTTCCCCGGCGTGCTGAACGGCGTCGCCCACCAGAAGCAGGGGAGCCGCAGCCTCTACATCGCCACGCTCTCCGGCAGCGCGCTGGGGAGCGGCAACGGCATCGTCGTGCCGAGCGACGCTCCGGCCCAGGGCCTGAAGGACCTCAAGGGAAAGCAGATCTCCGTCCCGTTCGGCTCGTCCGCTCACGGCATGCTGCTCCGGGCGATCCGCGATCTCGGCTGGGATCCGGAGAAGGACGTGACGCTCGTGTCGCAGTCCCCGGAGGTCGGCGGCTCCTCGCTGAAGGCGAAGAAGATCGACGCGCACGCCGATTTCGTCCCGTTCGCGGAGCTGTTCCCCTTCCGCGGCTTCGCCCGGAAGATCTACGACGGCTCCAGCGTCAAGGTGCCGACGGCGCACGGCGTCCTGGTGCGCGCGGCGTACGCGGAGGAGCACCCGGAGATCGTCGTGGCCTTCCTCAAGGCGGCGCTCGAGGCGGACCGCCTGTTCGCGGAGGAGCCCGAGAAATACAGCGAGCTCATCGAGAAGGTGACCGGCGTGGACGCCGAGGTCGCCTACATGTTCCACGGGCCGCTCGGCATCCAGACGCGGGACTTCACGATCAAGCCCGAGGTCCGCCGCGCGCTCCAGGTGGCCGTGGACACGCTCACGCTGCTCAAGCGCACGGACACGACCCTCGACGTGGGCGCGTTCGTGGACGACCGGTACATCCGGCGCGCGGCCCAGGAGCTCGGGCTCGACTACGAGGCGCGGCTCGCGAGCCACGCCAAGCTCCCGCTGTCCGGGAGCGACGCCCTGTCCGGCGGGCCGATCGCCGAGCCGGCGCTGGCCGCGCAGATCTGGGTCGGGGGCGAGCCGAAGGTGCGCGCGTACGGGAGCCCGGGCTCCGCGCTCGCCGCGCTGAAGCAGCTCACGGCCGAGGGCAAGGAGATCCGCGTCGTCTTCGTGCACGATCGCCTCAGCGGGGTGAAGCTCCTGGCCGATCGCGCGTGGTACGCGAGGGACCCCGGCGGGGGCCTCTCGGCGTTCCTGGCGAAGGAGGACGCCGAGCGATGGGCCGCGGAGAACTCGGCGGCGGTCGTCGACTTCGCGACCCTGCGGGGCGACGTCACGAAGCTCACGGCGGCGGCGCCATGACGATGCTCTCCGAGCGCAGCGCGCCGGCCGGGCCCGAGCTCGGCGGCCGCGCCGCCTTCGCGCCCGCGCTGGAGAGCGCGGCCCTGCGGCGCGCGTCCCCGGCGCCGGGCGGCGCGCTCCGCGAGCGGCGCCCGCGGCGCGACCTCGGCCGCGCCTGTCTGCGCGCCCTGTCCGTGGTCGCGTGCATCGGCCTCT
>JAICEP010000148.1 GCA_025924095.1 Sorangium sp. | reverse complement strand
GGCGCTCCAGGGCCTGGTAGGCGCCCAGCAGCAGCTGCTGGCCCGTCTGTCCGCGCGCGTAGAACGTGCGCGAGACCTGTGCGCCGCCGAACGACCGGTTGGCGAGCAGGCCGCCGTACTCCCGCGCGAAGGGCACGCCCTGCGCCACGCACTGGTCGATGATGTTCACGCTGATCTGCGCGAGCCGGTACACGTTGGCCTCGCGCGCGCGGTAGTCGCCGCCCTTCACGGTGTCGTAGAAGAGGCGGTAGATGCTGTCGCCGTCGTTCTGGTAGTTCTTCGCGGCGTTGATGCCGCCCTGCGCGGCGATGCTGTGGGCGCGGCGCGGAGAGTCCTGGAAGCAGAAGCTCTTCACGTTGTAGCCGAGCTCGGCCAGCGTCGCGCTCGCCGCGCCGCCGGCGAGGCCGGTGCCGACGACGAGGATCGTGTACTTGCGCTTGTTCGCCGGGTTGACGAGCTTCAGGTTGAAGCGGTGCTGGTCCCACATCTTTTCGATGGGACCTTCGGGGATCTTCGCATTGAGCTGCATGGTGACGGACGCTCCGGGCTCAGCGGACGAGGCCGAACAGGACGGCCAGCGGGATGGACGAGAAGCCGACGGCGAGCAGGATCGACGACGCGGCCGCGAACTTCTTGAGCGCCGGCGTGTAGCGCGGGTGGCTGAGGCCCATCGACTGGAACATGCTCCACGCGCCGTGGTAGAGGTGCAGCGCGAGCAGGCCCATCGCCACCATGTAGGCAATCGCCACGGGCGCCGAGCTGAAGCCCTTCACGACGTTGTCGTAGGCGTCGAGCGGCACGAAGTCGGGGTGCACGGTGCCCGTCGTCAGGTGCAGCAGGTGATAGAGGATGAAGGCGGCGAGGACGCCGCCGCTCAGCAGCATCGTGCGCGCGGCGAGGTTCGGGTGCCTCTGCCCCTTCACCTGGTAGCGGACCGGCCGGGCGGCGCGGCTGTGCTGCGCGAGCGATACGCCCGTGTAGACGTGGACGACGAGGGCGGCGAGGAGGACCAGCCGCGTCCCCCAGAGCAGCGAGGGGGTTCCGTGGAGGAAGGCTGCATAGTCGTTGAACTTCTGCCGGCCGAGGAAGACCTGCAGGTTGCCGGCCATGTGGCCGATCACGAAGCCGAAGAAGACGACGCCGCTCAGCGCCATCGCGAACTTCTTGCCGACGAGATCCCGGTAGAAGAGCGCGACGCGCTGGGCCCTGGTGGGGAGAGTCGATGGGGCAGCAGTAGGGCTCATCGCTCCCCTCCTTTAGTGGGGCGCGAACGCGTTAGCCAGAGGGAATCTCGAGCCCGCTCACCGCAGAATTTGCGGGCGTCGGCCGCAGATCTCGGCCGAGCGAAGCGCGCTGCCCGCGCCGTCGCGGCGCGGGGGGCGAGCGTCAGCGTCAGGCGGCGCGGGGGCCGGCGCGCCGTACCTTGTGCCCGTAAAACGCGAGCGCGAGCGCGATCGCGAAGATGCCGATGGCCTGCTCTTCCTGGCTGGTGAACTCCGGCAGGTGCTCGTCGCGGAGCACCACGAGGCCGCCGAACGAGCTCTCGCCCAGGCGGAGCGGCGCCACGATGGCGGCGCCGAAGCGATCGCCCTCCGCGGTGCAGAGCAGGTCGGGCGCGTCGTCCGCGGACAGGCGGACGGGGGCGAGCGCGCCCTCGATCTGGCCAACGAGCCGCGCGATGAACGCTGCAGGGACCTCGGCGCCGGACGCCGCCTGGTAGAGCGCGGCCCCGTGATCGAGCGCGAGGGAGAGCGCGGCGCCGGTCGTATAGACCACCTTCGCCGCTAGATCCACGGCGCGCTCGGGGAAGTCGTCGCGCGAGAGGGAGGCGACAAGGGCGGCGCTCGCCTGGTGGACGGCCGCCACGGCGTCGAGGTGGGTGCGCAGCATCGCCGCGCCGAGCAGCCGCTTCATGTCCTCGATGTCGTACGGCTTCTCGAGGATGTCGTACGCGCCGCTCTTCATGCACTCCACGGCGGCCTGCGCGCTCGAGCACGGGGCGCCGACGATGATCTCGAGGTCCGGGCTGATCGCCTTGAGCGCGGCGATGGTCCCGGCGCCCTCCATGCCGGGCGCCCTCACGTCGGCGACCGCGAGGTCGAACCGGCGCGCCTTGACGAGCTCGAGCGCGGCGAGCCCGCTCTCGGCGCACGTGACGTCGAAGCCGCCGTCGCTGAGCTCGACCGCAAGCCTGTCGAGGACCCTCTTCTCGGCGTCTACCACCAGCACATGGGGTCGGGCCTGGCTCACTGATGCCTCCTCCTCGGGTCTACAGGGGGTGCGCCGCGCCGCCTCGCCGTCCGGCGCCGCGGTGATCGCGCGACGACCGCGTCGGTCGCGGCGGATGTCGATCCACCCGGCGGAGCCCCCTCCGAATCTCTACCAGCTGTCCAATGTTCGCCTACAGTCCAATAGAACCGGTATTCCAGCGAAACGGAAGCCGAAGCGGCGTTGACACAGTCCTCCTTTGACAGGACGCGGCGCCGCGCGCCCGGCGCGGATGTGCTCCGGTATGCCGACTCCAGTGGACCGTGTGAGCGCTCCTCGCAGGGCGAGAGCGCGGGGGGCGCGCGTCGGAAGGCCTGTTTCACGGAGGCGCCGTGGTGTGGTCGCGCGCCGCACGGCGGAGAGGATGTGGTCGATGCTCTGCGGGTCGCCGCCGGCGACGTCGGTCCTGTGGATCGTGGTGTCAACGCGCTCCCGGCCGTGCTGGGCAGCGAGGGCGTCGCTGCCGCTCTCCACAAGGAGGAGCTCGAGCGCTGCGCGGTCCGTGAGCTCGTCGAGCGCGACGAGGTCGCGGCGGATGTCCTCGCGGATCGCTGTGTGCGCGCAGCCGCCCGACGGGCCGTCGATCCCGATCGTGAACGCGCGCGCCGAGACGTCGCGATCGCGGCGGCGGATGCCCGCGGAGCAGACGACCGGATCGGGGAGCGGGCCGGCGACGGCGACGGGTCGCGACCCGAAGTAGATAAGGAGAAACTGGAATCCTCTTCCCGATTTCTTCTCTTCACCTGAAACATGAAACCTCCCCGACACGAAACTGTTGTCGGGAGTCCCCCGAACCCCGCTGTGATGCGGATCGCGCCCGGCGATACGTTCCTCCTCTCCCCGACGACAGCGCGTGTCCGGGTGGTTCGCCGGCCGTTGTGGGCGTTACGGGGCTCGTTTCGTGGTGTTGACGAAGATGACATGTCGCTTGACGGGAAAGCGCAGCTCGGTTCAGCTCGTCGGGCGGCCGGGGGGTCGCGGAGGGGGTCCGATGTTCATCGTCAGGAAGGGCGAAGTTCCGCTGTTGTCCCGTTGGGTGATGGAGGCGGCCTCGCGCCTGCTGGAGCGCCATGACGGGACCCCGTTCGAGCTGCGCTTGTGGGGCGGCGAGCGGCTGCGCTTCGGCGCGGGCGCGCCGGCGTTCGCCGTGACGTTCAGGACGCGCCGGGCGCTCTGCGAGGCGGCGCTCCGGGGCACCCTGGGTCTCGGTGAGGCGTATATCCGGCGCGAGGTCACGTTCGACGGAGATCTCGAGGACTCGCTCGCCGGCCTGTTCCAGCTCGCGCGGCCTCTGCGGTCCGTCGAGTCGCGCCTGCGCCTCGCGCCGGCGCTGCCGTCGTGCGAGGGCGGCCTCTCGGGCGTGCTCGACGCGCTCCGGCTCGGGCTGCTCTCCGGCTCGGCGAAGCGCGAGAAGCTCGCCGTCGAGCGCCACTATGGGCTCGGCAACGACTTCTATCCTCTTTACCTCGACAGGCGTCTCCAGACCTCGTGCGGCTACTTCCGGTCTCCGGGCGAGGCGCTCGACGACGCGCAGGCGCACAAGATCTCCCTCGTCGCGCGGAAGCTCGCGCTCCGGCGCGGGCACCGGCTCCTCGACCTCGGCTGCGGGTGGGGCCACCTCATGTTTCACGCCGCGGAGACCTACGGCGTGCAATGCCTCGGGATCACCCTCTGCGAGAACCAGGCGAGGTACATCCGCGAGCAGGCGGCGGCGCGGCGGCTCCCGGTCGAGGTCCGCGTGATGAGCTGCGAGGAGCTCGAGGGCGAGCCGCGGTGGGATCGGCTCGTCTCCCTGGGCTCGATGTGCCACGCCGGCGCGCGCCGGATCGGCGTGTTCTACGACAAGGTGAAGGCGCTGCTCGCCGAGGGCGGCGTCTGCCTGCTCGAGAGCGTCACCCGGGAGCAGGAGTCGCCGCGGACTGACCCCTTCGTGCAAAAGCACATCTTCCCCGGGTACTGGCCTCCATCGATCCAGGGGATGGCGGCGCGCGCCGCCGCGCGCGGCCTCGACGTGCTCGACGCGGAGAACCTGCGGCGCCACTCCGCGCTCACGGCGCGCTGCTGGCGCCGCAACTTCCTGGACAATCGGGAGAAGATCGAGCGGGTCACCGGCTTTGACGCCGTCTTCCTGAGGACATGGGAGTTCTACCTGGCCTGCGCCGCCGCCGCGTTCCGCAGCGGGTACCTGGGCGCCGTGCAGATGGTGCTGTCGAACGGGGCCCCGCGCGATTACCCGCTCGCGCGTGAGCCCCTGTACGCCGCGGAGGAGCCCTCGCCGCGGGAGCGCGCGCCGATCGTCCCGGCCGTGCAGTTCAGCTCGTGGGGGGCGGCCGCGCCGTCCTGATCTGCCGGGCGGCGCTGTCCCGCCGGCACGCGCGCCCTCCGCGCGGAAGATCTTGTGAAGCCCGCGCGGCCAGCTATCAGCTAGAGTATGAGCGAACGGCTACCGGCCAGCGCCCGTCCCGGCGCCGTGCCCTCGTGGTCTGCGTCGCGCCCTCGCCGCCTGGCGCGCGCGGGCAAGGCGGCCTCCGTGCTCTTCGCGGTCGCGCTCTGCTCCCTGCTCTCCTCGTGTACCCAGATCCGCTACATCGCGCAGGCGGGCCTCGGCCAGCTCTCGATGGCGTGGAGCGCCGAGTCGCTCGAGGACGCCGTCGGCGACGCCCGCAGGCCGTGGCGGACGCGCGCGCTGCTGCGCGAGGTCCCGCATATCAAGCGCTTCGGAGAGCGCCATGGGCTCACCCCGACCGGCAATTACAGGACGTATGTCGAGCTCGATCGCCCGGCCGCGGTGTGGGTGGTGAGCGCGTGCGAGCCGCTCCGGTTCCGCTCCAAGACGTGGAGCTTCCCCATCGTCGGCAACGTTCCCTATGTGGGCTGGTTCGATCTCAAGGAGGCCAGGGCCTTCGCGGCGCCGCTCAAGGCGGATGGCTGGGACGTCGACGTGCGCCCGGCGGGCGCGTACTCGACGCTCGGCTGGCTGGAGGATCCGGTCCTGTCCACGATGATCTCGAGCGGGGACGAGGCGCTCGGCGAGCTCGCCAACGTGGTGCTGCACGAGTCGCTGCACGCGACGCTGTACGTGAAGGGCCAGACGAGGCTGAACGAGAGCCTCGCGAGCTTCGTCGGGGACGAGCTCGCCAAGGTCTACCTGGATGAGCGGCTGGGCCCGTTCTCCGCGGAGAAGACGGCCTACATGAGGGAGCAGGAGAGGAGTGAGGCCCGGGCGCGCGCGCTGCACGACGCCTACGTCCACCTCAACCGGCTGTACGCGTCCCCGGCGTCAGACGCCGAGAAGCGGGCCGAGAAGAAGGCGGTGCTGGCCCGGCTCAAGGAGGACATCGGGGCGCGCCGCCCGCTCAACAACGCCTCTCTCGTGCAGTTCCGCGTCTACAACTCGGGGACCCCGGAGCTCGAGGCGCTGCTCGCGACCTGCGGCGGCAGCTGGCCAAGGTTCCTTGGCGCGCTGAGGAAGCTCGAGGGCCACAGGTTCTCTGCGCCCCAGGAGAACATCGGCCGGGTGGTCGAGCCGCTGATCCGGGCCGGGTGCAGGTAGCGCCGTGCCTACGTAGGCTTGTGTGCCGCGCTGCGCGCTTGCTGGCCGCCGCGCGCCGCGCGCCGCGTGCCGCGGTGCGCTGCGCGCGCGTGCCGCGCTGCGCGCCGCGTACCGTGCTGCGCGCTGGAACCCGTATGCAGCGTCAAAATACGCTGCGGTGCGTCGCGCGGTGCGTGCCGCATCATTGCAATCGTCCGCTTTCACGACGCAATGCAGGGTGACCGGCCCTCGGTGAGTGAACGTTTTCATGTCCAGGTGAGAATTCAGTTCTGGATCTGAACCCATCCGTGGATCGGACCAGTCCCTGCGGAAATGTATGACGGGCATCGCACCTCCGGGCGGCGCGGTCCGCTGCTGAAGGCCGGGTTCTGCGGGTTTTTTGGCCTCCGGGGCCCGTTCGTGCGGGGGGCTCGAGGTTGGCCCGCCGGTTGCTGAGTGTATCCCCCAGATGTCGCTCCCGCTCGCCGCTCGGTTTCATGGGGATTCGAAGAGAGCGGCCCCTCTGGCACATCGTTCGCAGTGCAAGCCCCCGTCGTTGGGGGGCGCCGAGCGAGGGGATCGACGGCAGCCCACGCCGAGCGATCGGGACCCCGCCGCCACCTGGATGCGATGGACCTTGCTGTCGGCTGCTTGATTGACTTGTCGCCGTGCGCCGGCGGAGAGAGCTTCGGTTTGCGTGACGATAACCGCCTTGCGAGGCGATTAAGGAGGGATGAGCGAGGCACGCGCGATGCGCGTCGCCGAACGAGATGGCTTATCGTGATCGGCTTGTCGACCTTGGTCTGAGCTTCTCTTACCTCTTGCGGCTCTCGAGTTCGACTCTGCTTCGCGCTTCGCTTCAGCTTGCCCTCTGCTTCGCTTGAGCTTGCCCCTACGATTCCGGTCTGCGCTTCATCCTTTGCTTTCGCTTCTTCTTTTGCTTTGACTCACTTCTTGGATTGTATTACTCTTCGCCTCCGCTTCGACTTCTTCTTTGCTCGTTCTTTCGTTCTTGATTGCGCTTTCTATTGCTTTCTGTCGCTTTTCTGGCTTTCCTGACTTGTTTCTTGTGACCGCGGGTCTTTCAGGTCTCTCCGGTGGATCCTCATTCCACCGGCGCTCCTGAGCGGCTCCGGTGGGGCCGCAGCAGCGGACCTCAGGCCGGCGGGCTCTCCCGACCGGCCTTTCTTTTTTTGCGCGACTGGCGCGAACACGCGCCGACGTCCGTGTTGCCGGGAGCGGCCCACCGGGGAGCGACCGCGCGCCGGTCGACCGGGGCGGCAGCGGCCGAACCGCTCGACCCGGCCACAGAAATACAGTAACGACGAGCCCTTCGAACGAGCCGCGCGCCCTCCTCGCCGTCGCGAGGTCCTGTCGAGGGGGCGTGGTCCAGCGGAGGGCGGGACATGATGCAGGGGCGCGGTGACCCGGGACAGGGCGTTGACCTCTCGAATTGCGCCGTCGAGCCCATCCATATCCCCGGGAGGATCCAGCCGCACGGAGCGCTTGTCGCGCTCTCTCCCCGCGACCTCGCCGTCCGGCATGTCAGCCTCAATGTCGGCGCCGTGCTCGGGAGCGGGCCCGAAGACCTCCTCGGGCGCTCTCTCCTCGATTTCATCGCTCCGGCGGCGGGAGGAGATCTCGAGTCCATCCTCCGGTCTCCGGCGCCCGGCGCGCTGAACCCGCTGAAGGTGAGCCCCAGGAAGCAGGGCGCGACGGCGTGGCTCGACGCGATCGCGCACCGGGCGGGCGAGCTGCTAATCGTGGAGCTCGAGCCGCAAGGCGCGCCGGGCGACGTGTCGTTCTCGAGCGTGTACCGGGTGATTCACGCGGCGATCGAGCGGATCCAGTCGGCGGCGGGGCTCTTCGACGCGTGCGAGGCGACGGCCGAGGAGATCAAGCGCCTCACCGGCTACGACCGGGTGATGATCTACAGGTTCGATCGCGCCTGGAACGGCGAGGTCATCGCCGAGGCCAGGGAGCCGGACATCGAGCCTTACCTCGGGCTGCGCTATCCGGCCTCCGACATCCCGGCGCAGGCGCGGGAGCTCTATCTCCGGAGCTGGCTCCGCATCATCCCGGACGTCGACTACCGGCCGTCGGACATCGTCCCTCCGCCGGACGAGCCCATCGATCTCAGCTTCTCCGTGCTGAGGAGCGTCTCGCCGATGCACATCCAGTACCTCAAGAACATGGGGGTCGGCGCCTCGATGAGCGTCTCGCTCATCCGCGAGGGGGTCCTCTGGGGGCTCATCGCCTGCCACCACCGCACGGCAAGGCCGCTGTCGTTCGAGATCCGGCAGGGCTGCGAGCTCTGCGGCAGGTTCCTGTCGATCCAGCTCACGGCCAAGGAGAAGCTCGAGGACGGGGGGCAGAAGCAGGCGCTCAAGGCCCTGACGGACGAGATCGTCGCGACGGTCTCGCGCCGGGAAGATCTCAGGGTCGGGCTCGCCGAGAGCGCCGGAGCGCTCATGGAGCTCGCGGACGCGCCGGGCGTCGCCGTGATCCATGGCGAGGCGGCGACCCCGCTCGGCGCCGCGCCCGGGCCGGAGGAGCTCAGGCGCCTGCACGCGTGGCTCAGGCGCACCGTCGCCGATCAGCCGGTGTTTCACGCCGAGTCCCTGTCGAGGGTCGAGCCCGACTTCGCCCGCATCAAGGACGTGGCGAGCGGCGTGCTCTGCCTCTCCATCCCCGAGCCGGATCCCTGGTACGTTGTCTGGTTCCGGCCCGAGGTGATCCAGACGGTGAGCTGGGGCGGCAACCCCGAGAAGCCGGTCGAGAGCTCGGCCGAGGGGGCGGTGCTCGGTCCCAGGCGCTCCTTCGCGCTGTGGAAGCAGGTCGTGGAGCAGACCGCCGTCGCCTGGAAGCCCGCCGAGATCGAGGCGGTCGAGCTGCTCCGGCGCGCGCTCATCGAGCTCGACCTCACGCGGCAGGTCGTCCGGGAGAAGAGCGCGCGCGCCGCGGCCGAGCGGAGCAACGCCGAGCTCGAGCAGTTCGGGTACATCGTGGCGCACGACCTCAAGGAGCCGCTCCGCGGGATCGGGTCGTTCGCGACCTTCGTGATGGAGGACGACGGGGCCGCCCTCTCGGCCGAGTCGCAGGGTTTTTTGCGGCGCATCGGCGACCTCGCCGTCAGCACGATGAAGCTCCTCAACTCTCTTTACGAATACTCCCGCATCGGCAACGTGGACTTCTCCTTCGGGGAGGTCGACCTGAGCGAGGTGCTGGCGGATGTCGAGCGGCGGCTGGCCGGCTCGCTGCTGCAGCGCGGCGCCGAGATCCGCGCGCCGCGGAGGCTCCCCAGGGTGGTCTGCGACCGCATCCGGATCGCCGAGGTGCTGGCCAACCTCATCTCGAACGGCATCAAGTACAACGCGAGCCCCGCGCCCTGGGTGGAGGTGGGCTTCGACGAGACCTCGATTCCCACCGTCTTCCACGTCAAGGACAACGGCGTGGGCATCCCCGCGGACGAGCGGCACCGGCTCTTCACGATGTTCGAGCGGCTCTCGACAGCGGCGCAGTACGGCGAGGGGACCGGCTCGGGGCTCGCCATCACCCAGCGGATCATCGAGCGTCACAAGGGGCGGATCTGGGCGGATTCACCCCCGACCGGGGGCACGGCGTTCTACTTCACCCTCGCCGAGGCGCCCCTCACCGACCCGTGACCCGCCAGCGCACCAGCGTGTCGGCCGGGGGCCCCGGCGTCGCGGTCAGAGGCCGTCGTCGCCGGGAGCGCGCCGGGGGTGGACGATGGCGGAGACGATCTTCCAGTCTCCGTCGACCTTCTCGAGCCGGAGCGCCACGGGCAGGTCGTCGCGCCGGGCCGGCTGTCCATGCCGGGCGCCGGTGACGGTCGCGGTGGCGGTCACCTCGGCGGTCATGCCGGCCGGATCGACCTGGATCTCCGTGTCGCCGAAGCTCACGTCCGCGGTCTGATAGACGACCACGGCCTGGGTCGCGGCCGCCGCGAGGTCGTCACGGCCGCTGAGCCGATCGCCGATCTCGACGACGCGGGCGCTCGCCTCCTTCGTGAAGATCTCGGCGAACTCCTTGCGAAGGCGGCCGTGGCGCACCAGCGGGTTCCGCTCGCCGTCGTCGATGCGCACCGCGGCCTCGAGCTGGGCGAGCCGATCGCGGATCCGGTCCTCCTCGGAGGGCGAGAACAGCAGCGCCACCACGGCGAGGACGGCGCCGAGGGCGATGAGCCCGAGCGGAAGCCAGCGTTTCATCAGGAAAGTATAGGCGACCGGCGCCGCGCGGGCGCGCGAAACCCCCCGGGCGGAGCGCAGCCGCGCGTCAGGTTCCGGCGCGAGGCGCGGAGCCGGTCCGCGCAGGAGCGGCGAGCGCGTCCGCTCGGGCGCTGGTCGTCGCAACGGCGAGGACACCCACCCTGAGGGCGGTCAGGACGGCCTCGCGGAGCCGGACGGAGCCGGCCACCTCTTTCCAGAGATAGCCCGCGATGCCGAGCGACTGGGCCCGCGTCAGCATCATCGGTGCCGGCTGGCCAGTGATGAGGATCACCGGGGCATCGGTGACGCGCTTGAGCTTCTCGAGCAGCTCCAGGCCATCCATGTCGGGGAGGCGGTAGTCGAGAAGGACGCAATCGGGCGGGCTCTTCCGGCACTCCTCGAGGGCAGCCTTGGCCGTCGGCGCCTCGATCAGCGTGACCTCGATGTCCGCCCAGTCCCTCAGATAGCGCCCGTAGAGGCTGCGATCGATCTCGCTGTCCTCGATGAGGAGGATCACGGCTTTGCGGAGCGCCATGGGCACCAATCTCCTTTGTCCCGGCGCAGGACGCAAGTTGGACGGTGCACGCAGCGCGTGGGGAACCGCCCGGAACATCGATGGGCAGACCCCGAGTTGCCTGCTCGCTAGCTGCCGACGATCGGCTCGAGGCACCGGTCGCGCGCGTCGCGCAGCGCGCCGAGCTCGACGTCGATCGTCAGCGCGCCGCCGGCGGCTGCGAGCGTGAGCCGGTCGCCGCCGGTGGTGCCGAGCTCGGTGCAGGGCACGCCGGCCTCCCTGGCCCTCCGCGCGACCTCGGGCGCGTCCTCGGGCCGGACGCTGACGACGATGCGGCTCGGCGCCTCGCCGAACAGCGCCTCGGCGAGCTCCTCGCGCGCTTCATCGCTCGGCCCCTCCGGCAGCCGCACGCGGGCGCCCACCATCGCCGCCGGGTCGTCGGCGGCGGCGCAGCACTCGCCGAGGGCGATCGCGAGCCCGCCGTCCGAGATGTCGTGCGCGCTCTGGAGGAGCCGCGGACGCGAGCGGGCGAGCGCGAGGCAGAGCCCCTGGAGCCGCACCTCGCGATCGAGATCGATCGCGGGGCTCGGCCCCTTCACCTCGCCGGTGTGGCGCGCGACGTACTCCGAGCCGCCGAGCGGGCCGCCGCGCGGGTCGCCGAGCAGCAGCACCGAGAGGCCGGCGGCCGGGAACGAGGCGCGCAGCACGTCGCCCGCGTCCGCGACGAGCCCCACGACGGCGACCGTCGGCGTCGGCAGGATCGCGCGGCCGTCGGTCTCGTTGTAGAGCGACACGTTGCCGCTCACGACGGGCACCGAGAGCGCGCGGCACGCCGCCGCCATGCCGTCGATCGCGAGCGCGAACTGCCGCATGATCTCCGGCCGCTCCGGGTTGCCGAAGTTGAGGCAGTCGGTCAGGCCGATCGGCTCGGCGCCCGAGCACACGACGTTGCGGCACGCCTCCGCCACGGCCATCGCCGCGCCCTGGAACGGGTCGAGCTCGCAGAGGCGCCCGTTGCAGTCGCTCGAGAACGCGAGGAGCTTCTCGTACCGCTGGTCGTCCTTGTCGCAGGGGACGCGCACCACCGCCGCGTCGCTGCCGGCGCGGACCTCGGTGCCGCCCCGCACGATCTGGTCGTACTGCCGCCACACCCACGCGCGCGAGCCGAGGTTCGGCGAGCCCGCCATCGCGAGGAAGAGCTCGGACCACGAGGACGGCGCCGGGAGGGTGCGCGGGTCGAACGCCCGGCGCGCCGGCAGCGCGGCGTCGTCGCGCTGCGGGCGATCGTACTTCGGCGCCGCGTCGGTCAGGAAGTCGACAGGGAGGTCGCAGACGACGACCGGGCTGCGAGCGACGCCGGCGGCCGCGCCGCCGAGCGGGTCGTAGCCGGGCGTGGCGCGCACGACCCAGCGGCCCGTGTCGGTCACCTGGCCGATGATCGCCGCGTCGAGCTCCCACTTCGTGCAGATCTCGATGACGCGCGCCTCGCACCCGGGCTTCGCGACGAGGAGCATCCGCTCCTGGCTCTCCGACAGCATCATCTCGTAAGCGGTCATGCCCTCTTCGCGGCACGGCACCTTGTCGAGGTCCAGTTCCACCCCGAGATTGCCCTTGGCGCCCATTTCGACGGCCGATGAGGTGAGTCCGGC